>JBLIZK010000362.1:0-6356 GCA_048859825.1 Paludibacter sp. | reverse complement strand
ATTCTCAAAACTCAAAACTCAAAACTCATAACTCTTAACTCAAAACTCATTTACATATACAGTCTCTACGGGCTTAGAATAAAGTCTTTGATTATCTCACAACTCCAAACAACAAATTTTCTGACTCTTTTATTACATTTGCATTCAGAAACGAAGCAAAATTCTATGACATTTACCGCAATTGATTTTGAAACAGCTCACGCCGATTTTCCATGCGAAATAGGCATATGCCGGGTGGAGGACGGACAGATAGTGGAAACTCTGTCGTGGTTGGTAAAGCCGGCCTGTTTCCCTTATATGAACCCATGGAACGAACGTGTACATGGCATTAGCAGTGCCGATGTGGCAACTGCTCCGGATTTTGGTACTTTATGGGTAAAACTGGCACCCTACTTCCGCGACAATATGCTGGTAGCGCACAATGCCGCTTTCGACATGAAGGTTTTGCGTGCCGCTTTGCAGTACTACGACATAGCCCTGCCCTATTGCGATTATTTTTGTAGTGTAAGTCTCTCGCGCAAGGCATGGAAACAGCTCAAAAGTCATTCGTTGGGTAATTTGTGTGAGTATCACGACATCCGCTTTCAGCACCACCGTGCAGGCGACGATGCCCGCGCGTGCGCTCTGATTACCCTGAAAGCAATGGAAACCATGCAGATAGGCAGCCTGGACGAAGCAGCGGGAAGGGGGATGAAAATAAATTCGCTGAGGACCTAGAATTACCGGATATTGGCTATGGCTATGGCATGACAGACACTGCCGGCTAACACAAACAAATGCCAAACGGCATGCATAAACTCCAGCTTTTTTATCATATAAAGAACAGCTCCGAGGGTATAAGCCACTCCACCTGCTACTAACCACCAGAAAACAGGCATATTGCCCGCTGCCGAAAGTACATCTATCAAGGGTTTAAAAGCAATCACCACTACCCAGCCCATCGCCACATAGCAAAATGTTTCGAGCTTTCCGGCATTTTTCAGATGGGTAAAACTCAGAATAACACCCGCCACGGCGGCCAACCAAATGACAGCAAACAACGACCAGCCCCATGCACCTTCGTGCCGTAATACTACCAGAGTAAAAGGGGTATACGAACCGGCAATGTGTAAATAAATGGCCGCATGGTCGAACTTACGAAGATGGAATTTACGTACCTCGTCGGTAGCCCGGTGATAAAGAGTGGACGTAACATACGAAAAAGTCATAAACAATGCATATACCGATGTACTTACTAATAACCAGTAATTTTCAGCCGGTATATGTTGATATAAATAATATATAAATACAACCAACCCGAAAATTATACCCGGAAAGTGGGTTATCACATTGGCCTTTTCTTCGCGCGCAGTATATTTTGCCATCCTGTTTTTGTTTATTGCTACAAAGCTACCGTATTTTTCCGACAATAATCGCTAAATTTGTTTCGAATTAAAAAACAATTACGTATAGATGAAAGCCATGATTTTTGCGGCCGGAATGGGTACCCGCCTCAAACCACTTACCGACACCATGCCCAAAGCTCTTGTACCCGTTGCCGGCAAGCCCTTACTGGCACATGTGATAGAAAAACTGAAAGCGGCCGGTTTCGATGAAATACTGATAAATGTACACCATTTCCCCGATCAGATAATCAGCTTTGTGCACAACAATAACTTATTCGGAATCAGAATTGCCTTTTCGGACGAACGCGACCTTTTACTCGAAACAGGCGGAGGCATACGCCATGCGGCCTCGTTTTTCGACGATGGACAACCTTTTTTGGTACACAATGTGGATATCCTTTCGACACTGAATATTGCTGAACTGATGCAGCAACACCGCCGCACAAATCCACTGGCTACACTGGTAGTGAGTAAGCGCGATACATTCCGTTACCTGCTTTTCTCGGACGACCAGCGCTTGCAGGGTTGGATAAACGAAAAAACGGGCGAAACACGCCCTGATGAACTGACACATGCCGACCGCTACAATAAATACGCATTTTCGGGCATACAGGTTTTATCGCCCGGGGTATTTGAACTGATGCAGCATTACCCACAAAAATTCCCGATAATGGATTTTTACCTGCAAAACTGCCGCACACAAAACATACTGAGCTTTGTGCCCGAAAACTATCGCATGATTGATGTTGGCAAACTGAATGTATTGGACGAAGCCAACAGTTTTTTTAACCCCGAATAACCGAAACCATTTGAATTACGTCCGGCATAAATTCATGAAATCCCTCTCTGAGGGATTTTTCGTTTTCGACCAGGTATTGGATAGTTTGTTGCGGTTGCAAGGACTTAATTTTGTAGTTGGCCATTATTTCGAGCGATGTGTGCAGCCCCTGTAAACTGGCATACTGTTTAAGCCGGTTGGTGCTTATAAAGTGAAACAAAAAACCCTGTACCCGCTCAGGCAACCAGCGGTAATTCCACAATGTAGAGGCATAAAAGCGGCGCGCAAAACTATTCAGGCTAATTTGAGGACTAAACAGGTCGAAATCGGAAGCCAGCATATAATCGAAATACATATCGGCAATAATCCCCGAATATCGCCCGAATGAAGGACGCAGACCAGCCACGATTTCTCTGACCACAGGATGCGTATCGGTAAACGCATCAATTTCGCGGTGCAGCAAAATACCTTGCTGTATTTTCTCAGGAAAATTCGCATGCTGACTACCTTTTACAAAATCGCCGATAAAATTCCCCACCTGAAGCTGAGCATCAGTCCCCGAAAGAAATATATGAGCAAGGTAATTCAATGGGTGTCTTTTTTTTATACTTGCAAAAGTAACATTTTTAATAGCAGGAAAGATACAGAAACACATTTATTATTCAGGGAAATGCTTGAAATTTAATGGCAATCCTTGTCCGTTGTTTAAATAATTTTCACTAAATTTGAGACCTCTGCTTTTTTACCTGAAATCAATTATTCACTCTCTTAAGTTTACTTTGTATGAAAAAATTCTTATCGCTCATTTGCATTTCGATGGTTTGTAGCAGCCTGCTCACACTAAAGGCAACCAAACACATTATCACCTTACAACAGTTGTACATCGATGGTTCCAAACTCGCAATTCAACCCGGCGACACCATACTGATACAAGCCGGTGAAAGACGTAGCCTGAAACTACTGAATTTTCATGGTGCTGACGGCAATTACATCGTGTTTATGAATTATGGGGGCGAAGTTATTATCCGAAACAATACAATGCCCTACGGTATTTCACTCAACAACTGCTCCTATTTCCGGTTTACAGGCACGGGCTGCGACTCCATAAAGTATGGCATTAAAGTACTCGAAACAAAATCGGGGGCCAGCGGACTTGGTGTGGGCGACCTGAGCACTAATTTTGAAGTTGACCACATCGAAATAGCCAATACGGGTTTTGCCGGAATAATCTCCAAAACCGACCCCGTTTGTAATTTATCAAAAAACAGAGGCAACTTTACGCAATACCAATCAGTATTTCACGACAATTACATACACAACACCAGTGGCGAGGGTATGTACATCGGTCACTCCTACTACACCGGTTGGACTACAACCTGCGACAGTCAGCGCGTAGTGCTCTATCCGTCCGAACTGAAAGGCGTACGCATTTACAACAACCGGATTGATAGTGCCGGATGGGATGGCATCCAGGTGGGATGCGCTACCGAATACTGCGAAATATATCACAACACAGTAACAAATTATGGCACCGAGGCCATTTATGCACAACATACAGGCATTCAGATTGGAGGCGGAACCACCGGCAAATGCTACAACAACAAAATCATGACTGGTACCGGCATGGGAATAGCCGTATTTGGTCTGGGCAATAATGAGATTTACAACAATATAATTTACAATGCAGGATATAATCATTACCCTAACGACTCTACCGTAAGGATTCACGGTATTTTTTGCGATGATCGGGCCACGATTCCCGGCAGTTCGTTTAAATTTTACAACAACACCATTGTAAATCCCAAAACGGACGGCATACGGCTTACCAGCACCGACAGCCGCAACAATCTGTTTTACAACAATATTATAATACATCCGGGCTCGTTATTAAGTTACAAACGCATACCCAAACAAAATCCCTTTATTAACATCGGGGCTGGAGCTGTTGTGGATGCCACTTTGGCAAATAATTATTATGGCAACGATTCATCCCAGATAGCTTTTGTGAACTATGCCAACGCCGATTTCAGATTAACTGCCGGTTCACCCGCCATTGATGCAGGTTTCGATATGAGTGCTTACGGTTTATTCTGCGATGCAGATGCACAGCTGCGCCCGTCGGGCAATGCTTACGATATTGGCGCCTACGAATTTCAGGACAGCACCAGTTTTGTCTCCGAACAGGATTCCATTTTATATCAAACAATAGCCGACAAAACGAACACTGCAGCACAAAATAAATCAATCGATTTACGAAGCATTCAGCTTTTGAACAACAGAACACAAACATTGACTGCCGAGAGCAGGCCTATGAAAGTATTCAATGCCGGTGGCCAGTTACTTTACAACGGGTCAGGAAATTGCCGTACATTATCAGAATTACAATTGCAAAAAGGCTTGTATTTTATTCAAACGCAACGTTCAGGGAAAACAATTACGCATAAAATACGGCTGATATAGTCATATTGCATATTTTTTAGCATCTTTGTATTGTTATGGAACTACTCTCACACATACCTGCCGAATTGATTAACTTTGTGTTGGTGGTTGTTTTTGCCCTGTTAATAGGCCTTGAGCAACGCAGACTACACATCGACATTGATAGCGAAATATTATTTGGCACCGACCGCACCCTTACGCTTATTGGCATAATGGGTTATATTTTATACAGTATAATGCCTGATACCATGTGGCTCTTTGCAGGAGGAGGACTGATTTTAGCTGCGCTTTTAGGCGTATATTATTACAATAAAATTCGTTTGGGTAACCGATGGGGCTTTACCTCCGTTGTTATAGCCCTGATAACCTATTGTTTGGCGCCACTTATTGATTTAAAACCTATGTGGCAGGTGCTTTTGGTGGTAGTTACCATTTTGGTTGTCGTAGAAATAAAAGAAGATTTAAAGAAAATAACCTATAAATTCGACCGGAATGAATTTAGCTTATTGGCCAAATTTATCATTATTTCGGGCATCGTACTACCACTTTTGCCTCATCAGACCCTTTCTGATATAATCAATATTTCGCCTTATCAGGTATGGGTTTCGATAGTTGCAGTAACAGGCATATCGTACCTTAGCTACCTTTTACGCAAATTTGTTTTCCCCGACTCGGGAATTATGGTATCAGCTATTTTAGGAGGCCTGTACAGCAGCACTGCCACTACATTAATTTTATCGCGTTTGAGCAAAGAAGTACAACAAAGTGCACAGGTGTCGGCAGGTATTATTGGCGCCACCGGTATGATGTATTTACGTATTCTCATACTTGCATTTATTTTTAACCCGGCAGTTGCAATGGGATTATGGCCTTACTTTGCTATTTTACTGGCTGTGAATTTTGTGTACGTGGCCTACATATTATACGCAAACCGCCACTTAAGTCATGAAAACTCGCATGTACAAGGCACTAAAAACCCACTTGAATTCCGTACGGCCTTACTTTTTGCATTGCTTTTTGCCTTCTTCTCGGTACTCACAGGCTTTGTGATACGTCAATATGGCGATGCCGGAATAAACGTCCTTTCGTTTATAGTGGGGGTAACCGATATCGATCCGTATATTCTGAGTTTATTTCAGGATGGAGGTAAACACATTCAGGTGTCGGCCGTTGTAACAGCAACGGTGATAGCCACTGCCAGCAACAACCTGATAAAAATGCTGTATGCCGTTAGTCTGGGGCATTCATCCATTCGTAAACTGATTATTCCGGGCTTTTTGGGCTTATCGGCTCTGAGTTTTATATTATTACTAATATTCTGAGTAATCGTCTGTTTCAGTGTCCTTGTCACACAAAAAAACGCTGCTTCCGGTTTTGAAAGCAGCGTTTTTTGTGATTTTGAATAACAACAAGTTAAATTTAGTCAGAGTCCGATTTTTCGCTTCAACTGTTCTATTTGCTTATTCCATAACAGCACTGTATCATCCTTATCAGACGGAATAGCATAGTCAGTTACGATTAATGTCAACTCGCCGGTTATTGCTTCTTTTTCAATTCTGATTTCGAAATATGCATCTGTCCCCTCATCATCCATCCATTGAAACCGAATATGACTGTTTACTTTCCGTTGAACCATTACAGCCTGGTGTTCGTATTTCTCCCAAACAAAACAATAATTTTCACCTGAAGCCGACACGTCATCAGCAAACCATTCAGACAGTCCGGGAGTTGTTCCAATACTATTCCACAAAACA
>JBLIZK010000361.1:0-2582 GCA_048859825.1 Paludibacter sp. | reverse complement strand
CAAGCTTCCAGACTGGAGTCATGATTTGCGTACATGCTACGAACGTTATCCGCAACTGAAAATTGTATTTACCGGTTCTTCTGTAATGCGTCTGAAAGATGAGAATCCCGAACTGAACGGGATTGTCAAATCGTATAACCTGAGAGGATTTTCTTTCCGTGAGTTTTTGAACCTGAAATGCGGTACCGAACTCAATTCGTATTCTCTGAATGAACTTATTCAGCATCAGAACGAAATAGTGGACGATATTTGTTCCAAAGTAAATCCGATGGATTATTTTGAAGAGTATTTGCACCACGGATTTTATCCTTTTTTTCTGGAGAACCGGAATTATTCCGAGAATCTGGTAAAAACCGTCAACATGATGCTTGAGGTGGATATTTTACTTATCAAACAAATAGAGCTTAAGTATTTATCCAAAATACGAAAACTGTTGTACATACTCACAGGCGAAGCGCCCTGCGGTCCGAATGTAAGTCAGCTGAGTGTAGAAATTGAGACTTCGAGAGCTACCATAATGAATTACATTAAGTACCTGAAAGATGCCCGACTGCTGAATTTGCTGTATAATCCGGGAGAAGAGTTTCCTAAGAAGCCACGGCAGATATTTGTACAAAACACCAACCTGATGCACGCTCTTTACCCCGATAAGGTGGATAAAACAGCCCTGTATCAGACATTTTTATACAACGCTCTGCACGCCAAGCATAAAATCAATGCAGGCCGCAAAGCAAACGATTTTTTAGTGGATCAGGATTTACACTTTAAGTACGACGACGAACAGATACACAAGGCAACTGCCAGGAGTTATTATGCTACAAGTCAGCTCAGAGGAAATGGTAAAAACCTTATACCACTGTGGTTACTGGGATTTTTATATTAAGACAAACGTTTGATCGGATTCCGCTCAGGCGATATAATGAATAAAAACATCAATTATTTAATACAAAACAAAATGGCACAAACAAAAAAGTTTTTGACTTGTGATGGAAATCAGGCCGCTGCACATATTGCCTATATGTTCAGCGAAGTGGCTGCTATCTATCCAATTACGCCATCGTCGACTATGGCTGAATATGTTGACGAATGGGCTGCCACCGGCCGTAAAAATATGTTCGGTGAAAAAGTTCAGGTTCAGGAAATGCAATCGGAAGCCGGTGCTGCTGCTGCTATGCACGGTTCGTTGCAGGCGGGTGCTTTAACTTCTACTTTTACTGCTTCACAGGGTCTGTTATTAATGATCCCTAACATGTATAAAGTTGCCGGCGAATTGTTGCCCGGTGTTTATCACGTGTCGGCTCGTGCATTAGCATCGCATGCCCTTTCTATTTTTGGCGACCACCAGGACGTTATGGCAGTACGCCAAACAGGTTGCGCTATGTTTGCTACAGGTTCGGTACAGGAAGTGATGGACATCGCTGCTGTTGCTCACCTGGCTTCATTGACTTCACGCGTACCTTTTGTTCATTTCTTCGACGGTTTCCGTACTTCGCACGAAATACAAAAAATTGAAGAAATCGATGGCGATGCAGTGAAAGCATTGGTCGACAAAGAAGCGTTGAAAGAATTCCGCGACCGTGCGTTGAATCCTGCTCACCCTGTAGTACGTGGTACAGCTCAAAACGGCGATATCTACTTCCAGGCCCGCGAAGCTTGTAATCCGTTTTACGATGCAATTCCGGGTATTGTTGAAGACTATTTAAATAAATTAAATGCTATCACAGGCCGTAAATACGGTTTGTTCGATTATTACGGTGCACCGGATGCCGACCGTGTAATTGTAGCTATGGGCTCGGCTACCGAAGCTATCCGCGAAGGTATCGATCACCTCACTGCTCAGGGCGAAAAAGTAGGTTTAATCTCTGTACACCTGTATCGTCCGTTCTCGGCGAAACATTTCCTTTCAGTATTACCAAAATCAGCGAAACGCGTTTGTGTACTTGACCGTACAAAAGAGCCGGGCGCTGGTGGCGAACCATTGTATCTCGATGTAAAAGACGTATTGTATGGTAGCGAAAACCAACCTTTGGTAGTAGGTGGCCGTTATGGTTTGTCGTCAAAAGACTTTACTCCTGCTCAGGTATTGTCAGTGTACCAAAACCTGGCATTGCCATCACCTCGCAATCAGTTTACTGTAGGTATTGTGGATGATGTTACCTTTACTTCACTTCCATTGGGCGAAGAAATTTCGTTAGGTGGCGAAGGTACTTACGAAGCTAAATTCTATGGTTTAGGGGCCGATGGTACTGTAGGTGCTAACAAAAACTCTATCAAAATTATTGGAGACAATACCGACAAATACTGTCAGGCATACTTTGCTTACGACTCTAAAAAATCGGGTGGTTTTACCTGTTCGCACCTTCGTTTTGGTAACACTCCTATCCGTTCAACTTATTTGGTAACAACTCCTGACTTTGTAGCTTGTCACGTTCAGGCTTACTTACGTTTGTACGATGTAACCAAAGGTCTGAAAAAGAATGGTACATTCCTGTTGAACACAGTATGGACACCGGAAGAAGTTCAGAAAAACCTTCCGATAAAAGTAAAAAAATACCTGGCGGCCAATAATATCACTTTGTATA
>JBLIZK010000360.1:0-3119 GCA_048859825.1 Paludibacter sp. | reverse complement strand
GCAACACATCGTTCGAGTGGTCAACCTCGGTAAGTGCCCCAGTAGGACATACCGACACACACTGACCGCAATAGGTACAGGGAGATTTTTCCAGGTCCATTTCAAAAGCAGGAGCAACCACAGCTTTAAATCCTCTGTTTACAGCCGAAAGAGCTCCTACCGTTTGCACTTCGTTACACATCATTTCGCAACGGCGACACATGATACATTTATCCACATCGCGTATAATGGAAGGCGAAGTATCCTTGCGATAAGTTGATTTTTCGCCCTGATAAGGAATATCGCGGATACCGAATTTGGTGGCCAGACCCTGAAGTTCACAGCTTCCCGACTTGGCACACACCAGACAATCGAAAGGGTGATCTGAAATAATAAGTTTCAACACCGTGCGACGGGCATTCAGTACACGAATATTGTGCGTATTAATCACCATGCCATCAGTTGCCTCAGTGGCGCAGGCCGGAGCCAGATTTTTGCGTCCTTCCACTTCAACCACACACACGCGGCAACCGCCCGGCTTGTTTTCAATGTTCATTTTGTGCAGTTCGAAGTGACAAAGCGTGGGTATTTCAATACCAATCTTTCGGGCTGCTTTCAGTATCGAAGTACCTTTGGGCACTTCCACAGTTTTATTATCTATTGTAAGTTTTACCGTTTCCATATCGTCATGCGGGGATTTTTTTCTCAATTCTAATTGTAATGGCATCAAATGCACACTTTTCTTCGCAGGCACCACATTTTATGCAAATATCCTGATTGATCACATGTAACTGCTTTTTATCGCCCGTAATCGCATTTACCGGACAACTGCGTTTGCAGGCAGTACAACCCACACAAAGTTCTTCTTCAATATAATAGTTGAGCAGGGCTTTACATTGTCCCGAACGGCATTTCTTTTCGTACACATGCTCCACATATTCATCCCAGAAGTTTTCCATGGTCGAAAGCACAGGGTTGGGCGAAGTCTGACCGAGGCCACATAGCGAAGTTTCCTTAATCACATTACTCAGGTTTTTAAGCCGTTCCATATCTTCGGGTGTTCCTTTGCCCTGAGTAATACGTTCGAGTGTTTCGTAGAGTCTTTTGTTACCCACACGACACGGAGCACATTTGCCACAGGATTCTTCCACAATAAAGTCGAGATAAAATTTGGCCACAGAAACCATACAGTCATCTTCGTCGAGTACAATCATACCTCCCGACCCCATCATCGAACCGGCAGCCGTCAGGTTGTCGTAATCTATGGGCGTATCGAGATGCTTTTCGGTCAGACAGCCTCCCGAGGGACCACCTGTCTGTATCGCTTTAAACTTCTTACCATCCTTGATGCCTCCACCTATTTCATAAATAATTTCGCGGAGTGTAGTTCCCATTGGCACTTCAATAAGTCCCACATTATTAATTTTTCCGGCCAGTGCAAAAACCTTTGTTCCTTTCGATTTTTCTGTACCGATAGAGGCAAACCAGTCCGCACCTTTGTTGATAATCACAGGAATATTGGCAAAAGTCTCCACATTGTTTACATTGGTAGGTTTTCCCAGATAACCCGAGACCGAAGGGAATGGTGGTTTAAAGGTAGGTTCGCCCCTGAGACCTTCCATAGAATGAATCAGCGCAGTTTCCTCGCCACACACAAAAGCTCCCGCACCAAAACGAAGTTCAATGTCGAAATCGAAGCCCGAACCCATGATATCGGTTCCAAGAAGACCTGTTTCGCGAGCCTGATTAATTGCTTTTTTGAGACGTGTGATAGCGAGTGGATATTCAGCACGAATATATACAAGCCCTTTTGTAGCACCTATCGTATATCCGCAAATGGCCATAGCTTCTATTACCGAATGTGGATCACCTTCGAGAATAGCCCTATCCATAAATGCACCGGGATCGCCCTCGTCGGCATTACAAACCACATATTTCTGATCGGCTTCCACCTTCGAAGTAATTTCCCACTTCAGACCGGTAGGGAAACCGCCACCTCCACGGCCACGAAGTCCCGATTTTTTAATTATGTCGATGGTTTCCACAGCACCATACACCAGCATTACCTTTCCCAATGCCTGATAACCATCATTTTCAATATAATCGTGTATATCTTCAGGATTAATAGCCCCGCAGTTTCGAAGGGCAATTCGGAGCTGTTTTTTGTAAAAACCCATTTCTTCTGAGTTGCTTACCTTCTCATTTGTAGCCGGGTCGGTGTAAAAAAGACGTTCCACCTTATTACCTTTCAGAATATGATCTTCGATAATTTCGCGGGCATCGGCAGGTTTCACCTCGGTATAGAAAGTATTGTCGGGCAATACCTTCACAATTGGACCTTTTTCACAAAAGCCAAAACAGCCGGTGGTTACCACCCTTACCGAATTGTTCAGCCCTTTGTCGTCGATGATTTCTTTCAAATTCATATCCAGCGTTTTGCTGTGAGCAGCCTGGCATCCGGTTCCTCCGCAGACATGAAGATGTTTGCTGTAGCCCTTTTTCTGTTGCAACAGCATTTCTTTCATCTTTATCAGTTCTGCTAAAGATTTTAGTTTTGTCATAATTAGCTGAATTAGTAAATTAGATATTTAAAGTTTATAAAATTTCATGGGAGAGTTTTGTGATAATACAGAGAATTTAAAATATTCGTATACTGTGTATTAAACGCGTGGAGGGTAGATGTGATTCTTCATTTTACTGATAAGCCCTGATAAATTATTAATCCGTATTAGAATTTGTTTACAAAGGTACGAAAACAATTTAATTACGGAAAAATTTCTTTAATTAAAACCGGATAAAAAATAACGGCTTAAGATTATTAAGCCGTTATGAATAAGAATACAAAAAATTATATAGAATGATTTTAATCAACAACTTCGGCAATCAGAGTGGCTGAGGTCGATGATAAAATTTTCACCTTAATAAACTCACCTATATGGCGTCCTTCACGGGGAAACACCACCATTTTGTTTTGCGAAGTTCTACCCGACATTTGTTCCTTCGAACGTTTCGAAAAGCCTTCCACAAGCACTTCGTACACCTTTCCTATGTCGTTGTGATTGCTTTGCTTCGAAATTTCGTTCTGCAATGCAATAATTTCGTTCAGACGACGAATTTTCACCTCTTCGGGCACATCATCG
>JBLIZK010000359.1:0-5544 GCA_048859825.1 Paludibacter sp. | reverse complement strand
TCCTGAATTAAACAATACACCTTCGGCAAACGAACGTAATAAATCGCGCGCCTGATTACCCATTGCCAAATTCTCGGTAGTGGATAGTTTTTTGTTTATCTTTTGTCCGAAGTCCGATATTTCCTGATCAATACCCAATAACGGATATTCAAACGGAACATTACTTTCCTGACCGATACGATATACACGTCCTTCAATTTGAAGTGTAGTTGTCGAAGATATTGGTAGCGATAAGCTCATTAATACACGTTGGTGTTTACCTGTGGTATCGTGTAACGAAATACCTTCTTTTCCGGCTTCCTCCTGAACAACAATAATTTTTACTTCTGAATTATCGTCGTTGAATTTGTTTATGTTTGCCGGCTTATCCTTTTTCGAAGTATCTCCGTTGATAAACACAACCTTTTCACCAAATGCACGCTGTAATTGGTCAATTGCAGGACTGTAATCAAGCGTTTGTTCCCACGCAAGCAAATCAGCGTATTTAGCTTCAAAAGCGTTTATATGCTGATAAATCAAGTCAATTTTAGCTACGAGTTCATCTTTCTTTTGTCCATCCTCCATATTCTGAACTTCGTATGCTGTTTGTTGTGCTTCAAGTCTCGCCATTTCCAAAACACTTCGGAATGGTGGAAGTACATCGGCTTGTTTTCTGCGGTGGAAAATAACTACTTTTCGTCCTAAGTCTAAATGGTCTTGTATGCGCTGTATGCTCATTGATGCTTTCAATGATTCAAACAGTTTAGTTGTGTAGTTATAATCGTGGAAAACGTTGTTTGCAGCCTCTTTCAGTGCCTTAAATTCGTCCGAATAGATTTCGTTTAATGCTCTGTTGAATGTTTCTGCATTATCAAGCGTTACAAGCGGAAATTCGCGCGAATAATCTTTGTCGCTTTCGATTGCACGGCCAGACATTGCTCCGTTTGCTATCAGGTTTTCAGCAAACTGTACTTCCTGCATGGCTATGGCTTCGGCATTACTTTTTTGTTTAGTTTGCAAACGATGGAATTTCCATTCGTAAGCGGATCCGAAGTTATCAAGAAAAAATTGCGATTCAGCATCAACACGGCTCATTCCACGGCTGGCCGATGCGTAAGTTGTTTCATTACCCCAATCGAATAACGAACCATTGGCATAGCGTAAATTAAAATGCGCTTTAAACGGTGTGGCCGATAAGAATACTACTTTTGTGTTTTCGTATGCTTTTTTGGCTCTTTCCTGTAATACAGGTTTAATTTCGGTGTTGTATTTTTCCTGTAAGGTTTTTTCTTTTTGTGATGGCTCTCCTTTCCATTCCCTTGCTTCACCCATTTCACGCAATTGAATGTAAGTAGGATTAACCGATTGAATACGGTTGAATGCTTGCCATTCTGTTACATTTGAATGTGCATAGTGAGCGTTTGTAGTCGATGAAGTCTTTCCGGTTTTTTCCTCCATTAATCTATGGCTTTCGTCATACATTATAAGGTCAAAATCACGTTCTTTTAATGCTTCGTTGGCTCTGAAATTGGCATAAGTGGTTACAACTGCACCTTGTCCGGCATCTTTGGTATCTTTAAGTGGCGATATTTCAAGTCCTAAGTTCTTTCCGTCTTTCGCCCAGTCAAGTACTTTGGCTTCGGAAGGAACAACTATAAGTATATTTCCTTTGCCTTGTTTTGCAAATCGTTTGGCAATTCCTAGGCCGGTATATGTTTTTCCGGTGCCTGTTCCGTTTGTAAATAGCATTCCTTTACCGTAAGCGGCTTTTTCGTTTTGGTGCTGTTCACCATAAAAACGTGTTTCCGCTTTCAGTACATCGTCCTGCTGTTCGGATAGTAAGAATGGAAGTGTTTCACGGATATTATCAATATCCATGCTTTTAACCGGAATAGATTCTGCTTTTTGTTGCTCAATTAGCTTTCTTGCAACTCTTTGCTTAAACGTTTCTGATACTCCAGTGTCAGTTTTATTGCCTGCTGCATCTGTTCCTCCGTTAATGTCGGTATGTCCTTCTGTGCTATCAATACCATTTCCTCTACCGTCAGTATCTCCGGTAGTTGGTTTCTCAACTGACTGTTCTTTGTTAGCTTCAGATACTTCGATATTGCTTTGTTCTCCAAATAAAGAGGGCTGTATATCGTTATCACCCTTGCCACGTCCTCGTCCGATTGTTCTGCTATCACCTTTCGGCTTTCCAGTTCCCACTTGTCCGCTTGTTCCTCCGTTGCTTGGAATAACCTCTGCATTTCCGGGTACTTCATTGGTTCTTGGGCTATCTTGTTGGCTACGTCCTGATCTATTAGATACATATTGCTTATGATTAAAGTTAGTAATATCGTATTTGTGTACTTCGTCTGCACTTGTCATGTTTGGTGCTTCGAGCGTTACCCTTGCCATTTCATAATATGGTTTGAGTAGTGGGCGTATTGGTTCGCCTATGTATTCGAGCATTTGAGCTGAATAATCCTCAAAACTTACATCTCCATCCTCGAAAATCATCTCGCTAAGCTCCATCGCTATGGCGTTTAGTTCGGGATCGAAACGTTTGAAGTTTATGTTTGGATTGTTCGGGTCGAATGTTCCATCGTTGCCGGTGGCTGATTTTATTTGTTTAGGATCAAATGTAACATAAGTATCAGCACTTTTTTGTTTTGTATCTTTTTGTGCCCAATCATCCTTGATGTTATTCAATGTCATGCCATCGTAATCATTTCTTACAGCATAGTGCATACTGCTTGAAATTTCATCATACAATGAATTGAAGTCTTTATTTTTGGCATCAAATACAAATGGTTTTTCTATTTTTAAATAAACCTCATAAGGTGTTAAGCCATAATTTGAATATGATTCTGCAACTTTTTTACTATTTGAAAAATACATAGCTTCAGGAAAATCAACCGATGCTTGCATTGGCTCAAATTCATCGAATTTTCTTCCTGTTCCATGATAAAATATAACAGGTTGACCCTTTTTATTTATTGCAACACTATCTCCAAACCATTTATAGAAGTTTCTTACTCCTTCTTCAGTTGCGTGTATAGGCTGTCCGTTGCTATTTGTTGTTGGGCGTTCTACTCCGTCAATGTTGATAGTCTTAGGAAGCGAGCGTTTAAACTGAGGTTCTGGCTCTGTTCTCCAAACGTCCTCTCCGTTTGCGTATCTACGATAATAATCTTTAGCTTCGAGTACGGTAAGTAATGTTTCGTTTATTACTTCCTGTGCTTCTTGTGTAGATAATTGTTTTGCCCTTACAAGTTGTTCAGCGTATCTGTCTATAAGGACTTCAAACCCTGAATAAAACTGTTTTGCATTAGCTATATTTATGCTTGGTACTCCATTTCTTCTGTCAAAATGCAATAGTTCTTTTCCACTTTGAAGTGGTTTTAGCATTTTTCCTAAATCGTAAATAGCATAATGTATATTATCAGCATTTAAGATTGGGTTACTAACTTTTCTATCTTCAAAGGCTTCTTTCCATAAATCGTCTGGGGCGGCAATGTTGTTGTCGTCTGTGGCTTCGGCAATGGATATTTTTTCTGCTTTTCCATAAGTTCTTATTATTACATTATCTCCGATTAGTTCATCTATAATGCTTTTACGTTTAAACTGTGGTTTATCGCCACCGAGTTTATTCCTTAACCGTTCTGCGAGTTCTCGCTTTTTCCGTTCTCTTTCAGAAATTCCGTTATCTGAATTATCAGGTCGAATTTCTGGTCGAATGTCATTTTCGACGTGTCCGTCCTCTTGTATTCCTCCGCTACTTCCGGGAACACTTCCAGCGTCATTGACTTTCCAGGTTCCGATAATACTAATTTTACCATTGGATAATTTATTTAATGTTTTTGTGAGTGGGTAAATAATTCTCTTGTCTAACAAAGATACATCAACATCTCCGTTTTTAATCTGCTCTGGTGTATAAATATTCAACAATTCTTCTATTTGGTGCGATACGGCTTCGGAAATCTTTGTACGGCTATCTTCTTGCCAATATACATCAGGTATAAAGTCTTCAACGCCATCAACTACTATGTTATCAAAGTTTTCGTTTATAAACACAATATCGAATGCCTTGTGTCCTGTTTCGTGCATATAAGTTCCTATCAGGTCGGTAGATTTTTCGTTGTGTTCAACATTGATAAGCACCTGAGTACCTATTCTTACTGCTGATATACGCTGTCCGCTTTCGAGGTATCTAACCGCTTTAAGATAGTCTTCGTTTGATACAATTCCTTTGTAAGCATTCATAAAATCATTGGTTGATTTATGAAGTTCTGCAGGTGTAGTACCTACTTTAATAGTTTTTTCAAGTCCGCGTATTATTTCTGTGGCTGCCTGTAAACGTTCATCGGCATTTGTTGAGGTGTCGAATGTTTGTTGAGGTGCTTTTTCTTCCTCAAACTTCACTTCCTGTTGTCCGCGTACTTTGTCCTGTACGGCTTCTTTCAGTCGGTCAACTTTTGCTTGTAGTTCGTCAACTTCCGGTTTAAGGTCGTCAGCGGCTTTTTTGGCTGCTTGTACGG
This sequence comes from Paludibacter sp., assembly GCA_048859825.1. Lineage (GTDB taxonomy): Bacteria > Bacteroidota > Bacteroidia > Bacteroidales > Paludibacteraceae > Paludibacter. The sequence goes on along the minus strand of JBLIZK010000359.1, from coordinate 1,042 downwards.
CTTCAACAGCTTGTTTCTGTCCATCGTTACCAAACAAATTATCTGCGCCGGAAACATTACCGAAAATGTCAGTTTGTCCACCCATTCCAAATGCAGGGTCTTTCTCCAACTTGTTTTTTAAGTCGAGGTATTTTGCCTGTGCTTTGTCGTATTTTGCTTTGGCTGATGCAAGCTCGGTGCTTGCTGTTACAAGTTGTGTAGCTTCGGAAGTGGTTGGCTTTGTCCAATCATCAATAGTTTGTATTGCTTTGTCAAATAATTCTCTGTTTTTTTCTACGAATGAATTAATTTCTGCAAGGTTATTTTCAGCTTCTTGTTTCGTTCCATATCTTTCGGACTTTTCACGTATTTTATCGTATTCACGTTTTGTTTTGTTGTCCATGTAATTGTAAACAACATTAGCAATAGGCTTATTTTTGTAATCTTTGAATATTACTTTCCACTCACCTTCATTCTCGAATAGTTCAAAAACATCACTATCAACCGCTTGTTTTACTTCGGCCTGTGCTGCGCTTACTTTGTTATTGGTTGGTTTTGTTTCAGAAACTTCAACTACTCCACTTAATTCAGGATAATCAGCCAACACTTCTGCAGGGACTTGTTTTCCTTCGGATAGAGCTTGTTCAACGAAATTTCTATGGTTTCCGTTTTTATATTCTTCGAGTGTTAGCATATATTTTTTCACATAGGCTTCTCCTCGTTCTTTACTTCCATAATTTTTAATGGCTTTTTTTCGTGCAATAGTCCATGCTTCTTTTGCAGTCATCTCCCACGGTTCTTTCTGTGTGGGGGAAGGTTGACTTTCTAACTTTTTGCTATTGTAATAAGCGTTTTCGTACTCATCTTCTTTTGCGGTATCAACCCTTATAAATCGTTCTTTCCATTCTGAATTAATTACTACTTTCGAATATGTGTATGATTTTTTATCAGTGATGTTCTCAACTAATGGAGTGATAGTTACATTTTCCCCTTCAACTTGTATATTACTTTCAACCCAAACATTACCGTCTTTACCTGCAACCTTAAACATTATTGTAGGCTC
>JBLIZK010000358.1:0-3782 GCA_048859825.1 Paludibacter sp. | reverse complement strand
CTGGGATGGTACGCCTGAAACAGAAGAGCGTGTGAAAGATGAAACCAAAGCAACTATCCGGTGCATTCCATTGGATGGAGACAAAACACCCGGAACCTGTATTTTTACGGGAAAACCGTCGAAACAGCGGGTGATTTTTGCGAGGGCTTATTAATCGTTTTTATGCTATTATAAAAACCTGTTCATCAGAAGTATGAGCAGGTTTTTTTATTTGCCTGTTTTGCTTATATTTGTCCGAACATAAAGTAATTATTTGATTTATGGATCGGTTAATTAAGCTTTTTTCCGATGGAAGTAAGCTTCTTTTCGATAAAGGAGTATTTGATGAATGGTGTGTGTATATGCAGCATTCGGGGGCTCGAAAGTATGCCCCAACCGATGTGCAGTATTTTGGCCGCTTGCAGCAATATGCCCGCACATTCGGTGCTAAAGTTGTTTATACGGATTTTCTGAAAATTTATGAGCAAACGAAAAAGTATGTTTCGGCCGAAGTTTTAGCTTGTATTACAGAATTGTCGGTCAAATATGGCAACGACAGTACACAGATTGAAATGGATTTTACAATTATTTACGCAGGAATGATTGCTGAAGAGAACAAAGCATATACTAAACTGGGTAAACGAATTAAGAGATTAGGCGTCTATCAGGTGTTAATCGAAGGTGTTGCTCCGACTGTAGCCGCTCAGTTTAGTAAAGGCAAAAAGTGGACAGAAATTGAACAGGAGTGCATCAGACGTGGGATTTGACTTTAATAATTTTTAATCAGTAGTTCGTTAATCACTCCCCTTTTGCTTTTTACAGAGTTTATGTATCTTTTTGCTGGTACGCGTTGTATGTTAAATTCACAGTAGAGCACATCAAAAAAGTTGTTTTCGGCATCCGTGTTTTTAGGGTCAGAATTGCTCAATAGCCATTTCACGCCCATGCGATGAGCATTTTGACAATAGTTACATAGTCGTTGTTGTTCTGCGTCGTCGAAACTCTCAAAGCTATATGCATTAAACGATGATGTTTTGCTAATGGGTTTGTATGGTGGGTCAAAGTAAATAAAGGTTTTACCATTAATATACTTCTCGGTTTGGGTGTAATCGCCGTTTAAGATAGTTGCTTTTTGTAATAGTTTGCTGCAATTTAGCAGGAATGATTCATTGCAAATAACAGGAAGCGAAGCAAATCTGCCGAATGGCACATTGAACTGATTTTTTGAATTAACCCTGTAAAGTCCGTTGTAGCAGGTTTTGTTCAGAAAGATTAATAGAGCAGCGCTGCTGTTTCGGCTGCTTTTTCGCTCATTAAATACACTTCGCTTTTGTAAATAGAATTGTTTCCTCTCTTCGTTTGTGTTAAATGAATAAAACTCTTTTTGGATTTGCGTAAGTTCCGAAATCAGTTCGATGGGTGTATGTTTTAAACAAGAATAAACGTTGCATAAATCGGTGTTAATATCGTTTATTACAATGTGTTTAATGTGTGGAAAATTATTCAGCACATGAAACAAAACAGCACCTCCGCCTGTAAATGGTTCTATATATGTGTCGTAAGTTGAAATATTGTCCGGAAGACTTGCTGAAATCAGTTTGAGTAATTGTGTTTTGCCTCCAGCCCATTTCAGAAACGGGCGAACTTCTATTGTTTTTTCGGATTTGTTATGCATGGGCAATTACTTTAATTAAGTGTAAAATTACACATTTTATTGCAACAAAAAACCCTAATTGATTTAAAACCAATTAGGGTTATTCGTTGATGGTACCCGAAGCGGGACTTGAACCCGCACAGCCGTGAAGCCAAAGGATTTTAAGTCCTTCGTGTCTACCATTCCACCATCCGGGCAGGAATGATTCCTGTAGCATTATATGCTTGAGCGAAAAACGGGACTCGAACCCGCGACCCCAACCTTGGCAAGGTTGTGCTCTACCAACTGAGCTATTTTCGCAATTCATTATGTGTTGGTAACTTCATTGTTCCTGCCAAGGTTGAAACGAGTTCAATTTTTGGGGCAAGGTTGTGCTCTACCAACTGAGCTGCCTTCGCAATTTTGGTGCTTTTCCTCTGTTAAGCGGGTGCAAAGATAATTATTTTTTTTATACTGAGAAACTGTTGTGGCTAAATTCTGTGTTTTTTCTTGAAAATTTTATGTTTGCTGTTAATTTTAAACTTTAATATTTTATCCTTGTTTAGTGGAAAATGTCGATACTTTGGGTATTAATGAATAATTGTTTTTAAATAAGGAAAAATTTCTTTAATTCGCTTTGTGGAATAAAAAATATTATTACTTTTGTGATTGTATTATTGTCGTTAATCTTATAATACTAATAAATATCATACAATCAATTTTAAACTAACAAAATGGCAAATTTGGATTTAAGCAAGTATGGAATTTCGGGAAGTTTCGAAGTTCTTCATAACCCTACCTACGAGGAGTTATTTCAAGCTGAGATTGATCCTTCAAACGAAGGGTTCGAAAAAGGTGTTTTAACTACAACAGGTGCAGTATCAGTAGATACTGGTAAGTTTACTGGTCGTTCTCCTAAAGATAAGTTTTTTGTAAAAGACGCTGTTACCGATGAGCACTTATGGTGGGATGGTACAATCAATCGCCCTACAACACCAGAAGTGTTTGCTCATTGTAAAGATTTGGTTACAAAACAACTTTCTACAGCTAAAAAAATATATGTTGTTGATACATTTTGTGGAACCAACGAAGACACCCGTCTTAAAGTTCGTTTTGTAATGGAGGTGGCATGGCAGGCACATTTTGTGACTAACATGTTTATTCGTCCATCTCATTATGAGTTAGCTAATTATGGCGAACCAGATTTTGTATGTCTAAACGGCTCAAAAACAACCAATCCAAACTGGAAAGAGCAAGGATTGAATTCCGAGGTGTTTACTCTGTTTAATCTTACTGAAAGGATGCAGGTTATCGGTGGCACCTGGTATGGAGGCGAAATGAAAAAAGGTATTTTTGCGCTTCAGAACTACTATTTGCCATTGCGTGGTATTGCTTCTATGCATTGTTCGGCTAACGTAGGTAAAGATGGTGATGTGGCCATTTTCTTTGGTTTGTCTGGTACAGGTAAAACTACTCTTTCGGCCGATCCAAAACGATACCTCATCGGCGACGATGAACATGGTTGGGATAATGACGGTGTATTTAATTACGAAGGTGGTTGTTATGCAAAAGTTATCGATCTTGAGAAAGATAAAGAACCGGATATCTGGAGAGCTATTCGTCGTGATGCACTTTTAGAGAACGTTACAGTAGGACCGGATGGAACTCCGGATTATTCAGCAGCTGCTTCTAAAACTGAAAATACACGTGTTTCATACCCGATTTATCATATCAATAAAATTGTATCGCCTTCGCGTGCGGGACATGCATCCAAGATTATTTATTTGTCGGCCGATGCTTTCGGGGTTTTACCACCTGTTTCAATTTTAGATGAAAAATCGGCTCAATACCATTTCTTGTCAGGTTTTACTTCGAAACTAGCCGGAACTGAACGGGGAATTACTGAACCTGTACCGTCATTCTCTCCTGCTTTTGGTGAAGCATTTTTGACCTTACACCCTACTATGTATGCAAAAACATTGATAGGTAAAGCTAAAGAGCACAATGCTAAAGTGTATTTGGTAAATACTGGTTGGAACGGTACCGGTAAACGCATCTCGTTGAAAAATACTCGTGCAATTATAGATGCAATTATTGATGGTTCAATTGAGAATGCGCCAACCGTGCATATTCCAATTTTAAATCTTGTTGCGCCTACAGTATTAAATAA
>JBLIZK010000357.1:0-8399 GCA_048859825.1 Paludibacter sp. | reverse complement strand
GAGCCTGACGGATTAGATTTAGTACAGGTTTCATTTGAGCTTCAGTCGCTCCATTATCCCATGCGTATTTAGCAGTAATGTGTACTTTTGCCAAATCCTTTTCTATGATATCTCTGATTTCATTTACTTTATCCTGATATTCGTAAACATAACCCTTAAGTTTATCTTCGCTATCTTTATGGCATGTCTGGCAAGTGCTGGCTACATTCTTCAAAGGACTCATAATTTGGTGATCGCTGAATTTTATCCCTCCTTCTGATTTATAGGGCATGTGACAGTCGGCACAAGCTAATCCACGTTGAGCATGTGGTCCCATCATGAATATTTCATAATCCGGGTGTTGTGCTTTCAGCATAGGAGCCTTACTTAATTTATGCACCCAATCGACATGTTCAATTTCATCGTAATACTTCTCCATATCTTCCACTTTACTTCCTTTATCCCACGGGAAGGTCAGGTATTTCCCATCGCCTTTAAAATAATACTCAACATGACATTGTGCACAAACCAGACTACGCATTTCTTGTGGAGTAGCTTTTGTTATGTCTTTTCCTTGTCGCTCAAAAGCCTCTATTAATCCCGGACGGGTAATAGTTAAGTTCATTGTTAAGGGGTCGTGACAATCGGCGCAGCCAATTGGATTTACAATTTCAGCTCCTAGTTTTGACCATTTACCTGCATAGAATTCGGCAATTCCCTTTTCGTGCATCATACGAGGAACATCAGGACTTTTGCAAGTCCAGCAAGTAGCGGGTTGCATATCGCCACCGTTATGATCAGGAGAGCCTGTTCTGACTGTGTTTCGAACATCTTCGAGCGCGTATTTGTGTCCACGTGGTGCTTCATATTGCATGGCAAAGGCGTAGCCAGCCCAGAGCACCACCATTTCCGGACGTTCTTCCAGTACATCTTGTTTCATGTTGCCCAGATACTTGCTTTTAAAGTCCATATCGGCAGTTTTTGACCAAGTGTTGTATTCACGCGGGTAATTTTTTCCCCATAATTCATTGCGTGGTTCAATACCCGAAATATCAATCCGCTTATTATTGAATAAGCCAGCAACCTCTGAGCGTCGTTCAGTAACAGATGCTGCCAATAATCCAAGTAAGAAAACGCCACCCAAAACAACAAAGAATAGCAACCAGCCAAGTATGGGTTTGTTTTTGATAATTTCTAATAGTTTGTTAAACATGTTGTCGAATTTATAAGTTGATATTTTTTTAAAGTTGATTATTTCATTGCTTTTTTGAGCCAATCCGGAACGGGTGATTTTGGAAGAGGTGTAAGTGGCGCATTTGGCGACGCAACGATACTACTTATTCTACCGTGCGGTACTTCTCTATGACAGTCCCAACAAGCTTTTCCCATTCCTTTTTGAGTGTCAGAGTAAGTAATTGCTGTATTTTTGAGACAACTGGAATTAAGGTCGCCATGACATCTAACACAGTTATTCATTATAACTTCGTAGCTTTCTTCACGCGGACGAATGGCAATAGGCTCCATTCTTAATGTAAATATAGCTGAATGGTATAGCCCGTCTTTGGCTTTAAACGCATATTTCTTGAAAGCATTATCGTGAGGAACATGGCATTCGTTACAGTTAGTCCATTGCGCATGAGAACTATGTCGCCAGGATTCATAATAGGGAGTCATGATATGGCAATTTACACATGCAGAGGGGTCATCAGATAGGTAAGAATGTATTCTAGCCATATATCCGGTATAGAAAACTAAACCGACAACAATACCGCCCAATATTGCCACGGGAATTCTCAACTCTTTTGGTATGGATAATAATTCAAGAATCTTTTTCATTAATCAATGTGCTAGCAATATATTAAATATTCAACTATTTGGTAATTCTTATATGAAAATCTAAACTCCATTAATTCTGCAAATATACTTTCAAAAAACTTTTTGAAGTGTAATATTTGTTACACTTTAGTATTTCATTTTTCTTTATTGTAATAAAACGTAATTGAAAACCTGAGGTTTGAGTAAATATAAATTACGATTAGTACGAAATGAAAATAAATTTCTCAAAAATACTAAACTTTTTTGGATTTTATTTTGTGGATTAAAATAATTGTTTTTCCTTTGCATAAAATAATACATTGAGGTAGTATATAATGAAATTATCAAAAACATCGGAGTACGCATTACGGATATTAATTTTTATGGCAAAGAAGCCGGAACAATTGTATACTGCTAAGCAATTGGTGGAGGAGTTGAAAGTATCTGACAAGTATTTACGCAGGTTGATGACAGATTTATCAAAGTCGGGATTTATACGAAGTGTTCAAGGGCGTGAAGGTGGATATGTTTTTGTGAGAATGCCAAATGAAATTTTCTTGTTCGATGTTATTGATTCGGTTGAGGGAATGGATAAACTGAATGGGTGTGTGCTGGGATTTGAAGAGTGTTCGTGTACAAATCCTTGTGCAATGCATGATACATGGCAATATATGCGTGCTGACTTGAATAAGTTTTTTCGCGAAACAAAGCTGTCGGATATGGATTTTGCAAAGATTGTACGTTACTAATTTTTTTACAAACAAATACTACCTTGCTGTAGTATTTGTCGAAAATGACATGATTTAATCCAGATAATGAGAAAAAGAATTGCACACGGTTTTAAAGTTTCTAAACATATTATTTATAGGGAAACTTTAATAGACCTTAGAGAGCATATTTGATTCATTTTTTACAAGATGCAATAATTCTCTCGGTGCTATTGGCAATGTAATGAAAGCTAAGGCTATAAAACAGAATAAACAACGACCCGCTAAATGCCCATAGCATCGGTCAATAAAAGAAATATTTAACAAAATAACAGAGTATAGTAATTAAGTGTGAATCTCTGGGGATTTATTTTAAAAATAAATACCATATCCATGTAGTATTAAACGCTAAATCAATTTAAAACAAATAAATATGAATGCAATAGATATTTTAGTAAAAGAACACGACAGTATACTGAGAATGATTGAGGTGACTCAACGCATATTGAACAGCAAAGATAAAACCAACATCAATCTGAATCATGTAGAAATGATTGTTGATTTTGTAAAGAAATTTGCGGATAAATACCACCATCTTAAAGAAGAGGATGTGTTGTTTGTGGAAATGGAGAAGTGTGGTGTAGCGCGTAATGGTGGTCCGATAGGTGTAATGATGAGTGAGCATGACCAAGGTAGAGCATACATAAAATTAGTTGAAGAAGGAATTGCTCAATTGAAGATAGGTGAATATTCAGCTTTCAATCAGATAAAAGACAATTTATTGAGTTACTGTAACCTGCTTACCAATCATATCAACAAAGAAAATAATGTTCTTTATCCTATGGCTTTAAGAGCATTGTCACCGGAAATAATTGAAGTTATGACTGTTGATTTTAAAGATGCCAATTTATCTACCCCAAGCGATGAGTATCATGGCAAATACCTGAAAATGGTAGACGAGTTAAGTAGTATTTATTTGAAATAAGAAAATTAAAAAGGTATGGAAAATTATAAAAATAGAAAAATTGGCGAAATTGTAACGCACGATTTCAGAGCCGCCGAAGTTTTCAAAAATGCAGGTATTGATTTTTGTTGCGGTGGAAATCAAAGTCTCGAAGAAGCTTGCAGTGACAAAAAGTTGAATATCTCAACAATTGAGATGCAATTGGTAGGTTTAGAGGCTACAACGCCTGACTCTACGCATAACTTCAAAGAATGGAATTTGGATTTCTTAATTGACTATATTGTGAATACGCATCACAAAACGGTTTTAAAACTTCTTCCTCAATTGACTTCTTATACGCAAAAAATTGCGGATGTTCATGGCGCAAATCACTCAGAATTAATTGAAATTGCAACATTATTTTCGGAAATAAATGTGGAACTATTGCAACATCTGAAGGCTGAAGAAGAAATTTTATTTCCTGCAATAAAGGACGTATTGAGTGCAAATGATTCCAACGCCAAAGAAATAATAGTTTCTGAAATCAGACGCATGGGCAAAGAGCATGAATTTGCAGGTGGAGCGATGGACAAAATAAATGTCCTCAGCAAAAATTACAGCGTACCCGATGATGGTTGTAATACATATCAGGTGACGTTCAAACTATTAGAACAGTTTGAGGATGACTTACATGTTCATGTTCACTTGGAAAACAACATCTTATATCCCAAAGCACTAAATCTCTCAGTATAATTATTATTGGTTAGTTGTTATTTAGCCTCTTGTATCAAATCGCAATTTCTAATATAAATTTAAAAATCAAAAATGTTATGAAACAATCGTTGCTCGACAAGTTTATGAGCAGGAAGGGGTTATCCACTTCTTTCTGGATTATTGCACTGATAATGGTATCGGTGTTGATTTATTACACGGCAAATCTCCAAAAAGAAGTTCCACCAATTCCGCAGGAAGTAACAGCGGAAAGTGGTGAAGTACTTTACACCTACGACGATGTGGTAGCGGGTAAAGCGTATTTTCAGCAGTTTGACTTAACCGACTGGGGTTCGTTGTTGGGAATGGGTGCTTATATGGGACCCGATTTTTCCACTGACTTTGTACATTATCGTGCTACATTTTTGTACGATTATTATGGTATGGAATTGTATAAAAAGAAAAATGCTCAGCTGACCGAAGTGGAACGTGGAGCTGTAAAAGAACGTGTAAAACAGGACTTTAAAAAACAAACAACGCTACTCGAAAGCAAAACTATTTACACCAAAGCGTCGGCGGCTGCCTACAAAGAAAATGTGAAATACCTCACCAAACTGCTTGTAGAGGGCGACCCTGAACGTGCTTGGCGTGGTGGTGTAATTAAACCGGAAGAAGCTGTGAAAATTGCAGCTTTTGTAGATTGGGCACAATTAGTAGCTTCATCTTATCGTACAGGCACTGACCGTACATGGTCGAACAACTGGCCTGCTGAACCACTCATCGATCAGGATTTGACATTTAATTCTCATAAAATTTCGCTGTGGGAATTCTTGGTTTTGTGGACATTGACCATTGTAGTGATTTATTTATCCTACGAATATTTGTTTAAAAAAGACGAAGATGAACATCTGGAACCAGCAATGAAAATAACTTCGATATTCCCATCGCAAAAGAAATTATTGAAGTATATACCAATCGTAGCAGGACTATTCTTGGTTCAGCTATTTTTAGGTGGTTATTTAGCGCATTTATACACTGAACCAAGTAAAGATTTTATTGTTTCGCAAGAGATATTGCCATTTAACGTTTTACGTTCAATGCATACGCAGTTGGCAATTTTGTGGGTTGCAGTGGGTTGGTTAGTTGGCGGATTGTTAATTGCACCCTGGGTTGCCAACAAAGATCATAAATATCCGTGGTTGGTTGATGTACTTTGGTCGGCTTTGTTAGTTGTAGCAGTTGGGTCAATGATTGGTTTATATATGGGTGCAACCGGACAGATGCGCGAAACCTGGTTTTGGTTAGGTAACGAAGGACGTGAGCTGATAAATCTGGCACGTGTTTGGGATATTGGGTTGGTTATCGGATTGGTTTTCTGGTTTTTATTAATCATTTCGCTTATTCGAAAGTCAGCAACAAATAATCCTATTGTTAGTACCATTATCTGGTCGGCATTTGCTATTGCCACGCTTTATATGGCAGGTATGATGCCGGTTCACAAAATTATTCCAAACTATACGGTTGATGATTATTATCGTTGGTGGGTAATTCATTTGTGGGTAGAGTTAACATTTGAGCTTTTTGCAGCGGGTGTAATTGCATTCTTTACCGTTTCGCTGGGTCTTATCAGCCATAAAACTGCTGTAAGGGTTATGTTCTTCGAACTATTCCTTATTTCGTTAAGTGGTACATTGGGCGTTGGTCACCATTATTTCTGGCAAGGTCTTGATGAATATTGGATTGCCATTGGTGGTATTTTCTCGGCACTTGAACCTCTGCCATTGGCACTGATGATTATCGAAGCCATGAAAAATCAGCGTGAGAAACTATATGCTGGTGAAGAATTCCATTTTGGTATACCGTTTATGTGGATTGCCGGTTCAGCTATAATGAACTGGATTGGAGCCGGATTCTTCGGAATGGTAATCAACACACCAACAATCAGCTACTATTCACACGGCACTTATCTTATCATGCCTCACGGACACATAGCACTGCTTGGTGCATTTGGCTACATTTCGTTAGCGTTTCTTTATATGACTTCGCGTGCCAACGCATTGGCAAATAATTATGTATGGAATGATAAATTGAGTAAAATTGGGTTCTGGGTTTTGACAATCGGGGCGTTGCTCTACGCCATTCCAACTTATATTGTGGGAATTCATCAGAGCGAAGTGGCAATGGAATCGGGTTATTTCTTTGCTCGTATGCGCGAGACAGTGGAAGGTTTAAAGGGCTGGATGTGGGCTAGGACTCTACCTGATGGCATGATGATTTTGGGCGGACTGATTATATTTTACGATTTAGCTCAAAAGACTTTCTTTGCTAAAAAAATAAATTAAATTTACAGCGGGAAAATTGGAAGCAGTTTTCCCGCCTATTTATAAAATAATAAAAATTAATAATGAAACGAATAAAATACAACGAAATGGCAACTACCAATAATCCACATGGAGTAGATGCCCGAAAATTGCATGCAAACGATGATGTGCAGGTAGTTCATATTCTCTTAAAACCAGGCGAAAGCCTTAAAAAACACACCACGGCTGTAAATGTGTTTTTCTATGTATTGGAAGGCGAGGGAGTTATCGAAATTGGCGACGAAAAGCAAACTGCAACCAAGGATTGGCTTATTGATAGCCCCAAAAACATTCCACATTGCCTGTATAACGAAAGTAATGCCGACTTTAGAGTATTGGTTGTAAAAACACCTTCGCCTACAGCCGAGCAAAACAAACAAGCCATTAATAATATGTTAAACAAATAAAGATATGACAGCCATAGAAATATTAGTAAAAGAGCACGACAGCATTTTACAAATGATTGAAATAACTCAAACTATTTTAAACAAAAACGACGAAACCAAGGTTAATCTGCAACATGTGGAAGAAATAATTGATTTTGTGCAAAATTTTGCTGACAAATACCATCATCTCAAAGAAGAGGATGTATTGTTTATGGAACTGGAAAAACACGGAATGCCGCGCGAAAGTGGACCTGTTGGTGTTATGCTTTACGAACACGATGAAGGACGTGCATACATTAAAAATGCAATCGATGGAATTTCGCAATTAAAAAAAGGTGATAATTCGGCCTTCGCAGATATAAGAACTAATTTGCTAAACTACTGTACATTACTTACAAATCACATTGCCAAGGAAAATAATATTTTATACCCAATGGCCGAAAGAATGTTGCCGGGAAGCATACTCGAAACTATGTCGCTGAATTTTGAAGAAGCTAATTTAGCCACTGCCAACAACGAGTATCACGATAAATACCTGAAAATGGTGGACGAATTGAGCAGTATATATTTGAAATAAGAAATTCTTAATATTTATGTCTGAATTTACAAACAACGCCGAACAAAGAGCCGAAGAGTTAGCAAATTACATGCAGGGATTGCTGCAAGGTGAAAATGGTTTACAACTCATTGAAAAACATGCGCTTAAAACAAGCAAGTTTATCCCGCATGATATTGTGGGTGCATTCGATATCTTGATGGATAAACAGGTTTCAATTGAGGATTTGAAATTTGTATCGAACAAGCTTTTCAATATACTGTACCAAACCATTCTCGAATATCCTGCTCTGACTCCTGCTCAGGGTTCAATTTTGGACATTTACACACAGGATAATGCTGTGGCATTGGCTAATTTAAAAGATATGCGGGAGCATATTAAAGCCATCAATAAACAAGTGGAGGCTGTTCATATTCGGGCATTATCTGAAAAATTAATTGCTTTCGAAAAATTCTTTTTGCATTATACAGTTATCGAAAATGTAGTTTTTCCCGTTCTCGAAGCAAAATGGAAACATCACCAATGCGTCAAACTGATGTGGTCGTTTCACGACGATATAAAACGTAATGTTAAACGATTAGTAGAATTATTATCGGCAGTAGAAATTGATTTAAAGGAGTTTAATTCAGTTTGTGGTTTGGTGTTTTTCAATGTAAACACTATTATCTTGAGGGAGGAAAAAATAATTTTCCCTATGTTGCTCGAAACCTTGTCAAACGAAGAGTTTGTCGACATGCTCCAACAAACCATTGGTATCGGGCTGCCTTATGCAGAGTTGAAACAAGCCGGATTAAAGAAAAATGAAAATATTTTCAGCACCGAAGATAAAATACATTTGCCAACGGGCATACTTACGGCAGAACAGTTCAATCTAATTTTCAATCATTTGCCGGTAGATATTACGTATGTCGACGAAAACGATACCGTGCGTTTTTACTCCAA
>JBLIZK010000356.1:0-2564 GCA_048859825.1 Paludibacter sp. | reverse complement strand
GTAATATTACGGTTTCGTCAACAGGTGCAAGCTCATTGTCAATTCCAATTAATTCAGCTCAGGTATATGCATCACCTCTTGTTGCAGCTAGTGGGGGTGGCGATTATTGTACAGGAACTACTGTTAATTTGACAAGTACTGGTGGTAGCGAATTAGCAAACAGATTTTGGGAGGGTCCTAACGGATATTATTCTTCCAATCCGAATATTTCATTTACAAATGCCACTTCGGCCATTCATGGTGATTCTGTAGTTACAGCTAACGTAACCGTTGGTGGAAATCTGGTTTACAATGGTAATTTTGAACAGGGAAATGTAGGTTTTGGTAGCGCATACGGATATCCGGCTACTCCTTTTAATACAAATTCGTTGGTACCTGAGGGGTTGTATGCTATTACTACTACCGGTAGTACTGTACATTATAATTTTAATTCGGTAGCGGATTACTCAAATCCGGGGACTTTACAAATGATTATTAATGGTAATACCAATGCCGGTGCTGTGGTGTGGTCGCAAAACGTATCTGTTTTGCCTGATGCCGATTATCAATTTTCGTATTGGCTACAAACCGTTGTAAAAGGAACTGATGGAGCGCCTTCGAAATTACAATTATATATTAATGGAATAGCTGCCGGACCAATATATACAGCTAATCCGTCGTCGGGTAAATGGACGCAATACGTATATAATACAAATTCAGGCTCAGCTTCGTCGTTAAACCTGGAATTGATTAATCAAACAATTATTGCGGGAGGTAACGACTTTGCGCTTGATGATATTGAATTACATCAGGTACTTTATGCTAAAGATACGGCTACCGTTGCGGTTGGCTCAGCATTGCCTGTTAGCGTGGCTTTAGTAGCATCGCAAAACCCGGTAAATGCCGGTGTACCAGTTACCTATACAGCCACTCCAACCAATGGTGGAACAACACCTGCATATGCATGGTCAGTAACTTCGGCTTTAGGTGTAACCACTAATTATCCGGCAGTAACCGGAGCCACCTTTACGTATACACCTACTGATGGTGATGTGGTAAGATGCGTACTTACATCCAGTTTGAATTGTGTAACCGGAAATCCGGCAAGGGCTACTGTTACAATGATTGTAAATGCAGTTGTAAATCCAAATTACTGGTGGGGATTCCAGAGTACGGATTGGGCTAATCCCAGTAACTGGACAGATAACAGAGTACCTGCTGCAGGTGAAGATGTGATCTATGCTACAGTTACTAACAATGGAGTTGCCGCTTATAGAGACTTATGGGTAGATGGTTCCAGAGTTGTTGGAAGTGTAATTAACGCCACAAATCGAAAACTTGTAATACCTGCCGGAAAACAATTAGTTGTAAATAATAATATTGAATTCACCAATAAATCAGACTCGTTAATTGTAATTAAAGCAAGTGCTACATTGCCTAATGGGACTTTAATATTCAATAATGCACAAAACAATCCTGTTTATGCTACAGTTGAAATGTACTCTAGAGCAAGTTGGAATTTATCGATGCCTGTAAATCATAAATATAACTGGCAGTTTTTTGGTATTCCGGTATCAACACTAACTGCTACACCAACTTTTGTAGGTGCATATGTTCGTCAACTTCTGGAACATAAGGATAGTATCAGCAATCACTGGGAATCGCTCAGCGATGCCTCGGTAATGGTGCCTTTCAGAGGATATGAGCTGGTACAAAAAAATCCTAAAACCTATACATTTAAAGGGCGTATTAACAATGTGAACTATGCATCAGGACAGTTGGTGAAAACAACAACAGGTAATCCGCTTTATCCCGGTCAGCATTTGCTCGCCAATTCATATACATCAGCCATAAAAGTAAAAAATATTGAATTTGGTTCTGATATGGAACAAACGGTCTATATTTACAATACCGGAGCCTTTGCAAGCTGGCAGGGTCAGGCACCTACTATTGATAGTTTGGCGTTTGTACCCGGACAATATAACTCAGTGCCTAAAAATCAAGCAGGAGTTGGAGGTTTGTTAACTCAAATACCATCTATGAGTGCATTTATGGTGCGCATTAAGAATACAGTTCCTGCAAGTACCGCAAACTGCTATGTAAACCTTACATATGCTTCAGTAATAATGCGTAACAATGAGCTTCAACGTGCTCCATCTGCTACGAATGATTCAATTGCACAGCAAACCCTTAGTATGGTGAATGTATACGGCGAGAATGGAGCTGATAAACTTTGGATAATGACTAATGGTAGCTATTCAGATAGTTATGATAATGGTTTTGATGGATTAAAAATGGAGGGAACAGCACTGAATCCTCAGTTGTATGCTTACTCCAATGGATTAAAACTCCAGATTAATTCAGTTCCTGATTTAAATGAAACAAATATTACTTTTAAATCCGGTGATGAACTTAATTACACATTAACTTTTACAAATGAGAATTTATCTCTAAACTATAATGCCTTATATTTGTTTGATACAATGACCTCTCAGGTTGTTGACATTCTACAAAGTGGCACGCAGTATACTTTTAGTGCCAGTGCAACGCGAACAAATATGTCGAATAGATTCCAGATAAGATCG
>JBLIZK010000355.1:0-3917 GCA_048859825.1 Paludibacter sp. | reverse complement strand
CCCCCCCCCCCCCCCCCCCCCCCCCCCCCCCCCCCCCCCCTTTTTTAATGAGATAATTGTAATTATTGTAAACAAGAGGGTTAACACTAAAATAGTATCGCCACAAACTTATCATTCCGGATACGACTCATAATCTATTAGAAGTTACTCCACTTTCATTTGCAATTTTGCTATAACTCCCATCTAAACTTAATAAAAATTTCCCCTTTTCAATTTGAGCATTCACATTACAAAATACAAATATAACAACAACGACAGCAATAATTTTTTTCAACAAATTTCTATTTATGTTTAACATTTCAGATAATTCTATTTTTAAATTTTTCAATAATGTGTTCCATATCCTTAATAATGGTTTTATAATACCCTGCATTTGAAAACCTTATAATCCCTTTAGTATCAACTATAATATTTACAGGATAACTATTCCCAAACACAAAATTAAAAGCACCTGCGCATAATTTTATTTCAATGCCTGATATACCAGATTATGGATAAGGGTTTTGTAATCACCACCAGCAGGGTCGGGCTGTGTATTGGTATAAAACAGTACAATAAGCTCCTCCTGCGGATCGATAATATAATCGGTATTAAACATACCACCCCAACGTAGCGTACCTTCACTACAAATAGAACGATATGAATACTCCTTGCGAAAATCGTCGAAGGCCAGACCAAAACCAATATCGCCTCGCAGATCGCCAACGGCATTTTTGGCCATCATTTCCACCGTTTTACGTCCAAGTACCCGATGTCCGTTGAATTCGCCTTTGTTAAGAATCATTTGACAAAAACGGGCATAATCCTCAATAGTACCACTTAGTCCGGCCCCGGTGCTGAAAAATGTTTTGGCTCCTGAATATGGATATTTTTGAAATAGTCCGTTTTCGAGCATATTTAGCTGAAATGGCTCTGTACCATTTCGCATATACAATTTAACCAGAAGCGATTCCTTTTCTTTTGGCAGATAAAAACAGGTATTTTTCATGCCCAGAGGATCAAAAACACGCTCCTTCAGCAAAACGTCGATGGGCTTTCCGGAAATTACCTCAGCCAGATACCCCAACACATCGATACTCATACCATAAGTGAATTTATTGCCGGGATCGTGCTCAAGCGGACATTTTGCCAGTTTGCGTACTACTTCACCAAGGGTTATATTATCAAGAGTGTAAAGAGCTGATTTAGGAATGCCCATTTGATCGAAAATGCGACGGGTTTTGGCATTGCCATATGAAATTCCGGCTGTATGAGTGAGTAAATGACGAATAGTTACATCGCGTTTTGCCGGACGGGTAGTATAAGTTCCATCGGATTCGTTGAAGGTTTCGAGTACCTGTGGATTGGCAAATTCAGGAATGTATTTTTTCACGGGTTCGTCCAGCAGGAATTTACCTTCTTCGAATAAAGTGAGTAAAGCTGTAACGGTAATAGCCTTGCTCTGCGATGCCATTCGGAAATAATCGCCGGTAGTACAGGGTACTTTATTTTCGACATCGCGCCAGCCAAATGCCTTATTATAAACAACTTCACCCTTGTGAGCTACAAAAACCACCGCATGGGGAAGTACTCCTTTGTCGACCATTTCATTTAGTTTGCTATCAATTCGTTTAAGACGTTCAGTATCGAAAGTGCTGATTTTTTTAGGAGTATAAATGAATTGCTGTGGTACAATAGCGGTTTTTTGTGCCATCACCTGTATTGTACACAAAACTGAAAGTAAAATAATAGCTGATTTTTTCATGTAATTTATTGTTTGTGATTATTGATTCATAAATTGAAATGCCAACCAGGCCATACCACCAAAGCCTATGGGTAGAGCCTTTTCGTCGATTACAAAATCGGCACTGTGCAAACCTCCGGTTTGATGATTGCTTTCGCCTTTTACACCAAATCGAAAAAATGTAGACGGATATTTCTGGGTAAAAAATGAAAAATCTTCAGCCGTCATGCGTTGCTCCAGCTCAACCACATTTTCCTCACCCACCCACTCAACAGCAAAAGAACGGGCTTTATCAGTAACAACCTTATCGTTTACCACGCACGGGTATCCATCGGGCATTTCAATTTCGGCTGTACAGCCATATGTGTGCGCTGTTTCGTCAATAATTCGACGAATATGGTCCTTGGCTAAAAGTCGCCATGTTTCGTCGAAAGTACGGAAAGTACCCGCCATACTAACTTCGTGTGGAATAATATTCTGAGCTGTACCTCCAACAAGTTTGCCAAAAGTAAGTACCATCGGTGTAAGCGGATGACAGAGCCTGCTTTTTACCTGTTGAAGTGAAACAAGCGTTTGTGCAGCACACAAAACTGTATCGTTGCAAAGATGCGGTAATGCACCATGCCCACCTTTACCCTTAATTTTCACATGTATTTCGTCGGCCGAAGCCATTATTTTACCCGAAAGAAAACCCATAGTTCCGGTCGGATAATCAACCGACACATGTTGTGCCAACATTAATTCGGGCTTATACTCATCGAATAAGCCTGCAGCCAACATTAGTCGTGCTCCCCCCGGTGCTTTTTCCTCGCCTGGTTGAAAAACCAATAAAATTCGCCCTTCAAACTCATCTTTTAAAGTATTGAGTACTGCGGCAGCACCCAACAAACAGGATGTGTGTACATCGTGCCCACAAGCATGCATAACACCCTCATTTTTCGATTTCCAATCGACATTCACATTCTCACAAACCGGAAGCGCATCCATATCAGCCCGCAAAGCGATGGTTCGCTTATCAGGGTTTCGTCCTTCAATAATGCCTAACACGCCTGTACCTGCTATTCCGCTTTTATATGGGATACTCATTTTCTCAAGTTCGGCACATACAAAAGCAGCAGTTTGGTATTCTTCAAACGATAGTTCGGGGTTCGCATGAATGGTACGGTAACATTGAGTAACGTATGGAGTATAATTATCAACCAAATGTTGAAAAGTCTGTTTCATAGAAATGTACGTATTGGGGTTCTGGATTCATCAGTTATAACCCGGCTAATAAGCATCGGATTGCAAAAATAACAATTTATCTTCATCGAATTATAAAAAAACCACTAATGAAATGATGATAAGTTAAATTTTTAAAAATACATATGAACAATTATTCATATATCGACTTTAAATTTCTACTTTTGAATCTGCTAAACAAAACTTACAATATTTGGTTTTAAAACAATATATAAACATCAATGAAGAGAATTTTATTATTAATTGTGGTAATTGCGGGGCTAATTAGTGTAGATGCACAAATTCACGAACCCGTAAAATGGAAGTTTGAACTAAAAAACACAGGCCCTAAAACAGCCGAGGTTGTTATGACTGCCAGCATTGAAGAAGGATGGCATTTGTATACCATGGATATTCCGGAAAATGGCCCCATCCCTACCCGTTTTAGTTTTGAAACACTCAATGGAGTTAAGCTTATTGGAAAAGTAGTTGCCAAATCGAAACATAAAGAAGTATACGATCAGAGTTTTTCGATGAATCTTGGCTGGTATGCCGATAAAGCGGTTTTTGTACAAAAACTAAGCTTTGATGATGCTGCAAAAATTAAAATAAAAGGTAATGTAGAGTTTATGGTTTGTAACGACGAGAGTTGTTTGCCACCTACGCAGGAATATTTTGATTTAGGTAACGGACCTGCAACTTCGGACGCAAAAAAAACAGATGAAAAGAAAGCGTTAGAAATTGGAACACTTGATACGACCGCTGCTCCCGACACGGCAAAAGTAGCTCCTGTAATTTCAACCAGCACTCCCGGCTCAGACCTTTGGAAACCGGTAATAACTGAACTTCAGGCCTTTGGAAACAGTACATCTGCAAGCACAACCAGTTTGTGGTTAATATTTCTGGCTGGTTTATTAGGTGGTTTTCTGGCATTATTTACTCCCTGTGTATGGCCAATTATTCCTATGACTGT
>JBLIZK010000354.1:0-2029 GCA_048859825.1 Paludibacter sp. | reverse complement strand
AATTGATTTTTTTCTGATTCAATCCCAGCCCTTGCTGGAAAAATAAAGTTAACAACGCAAACACAAGAAAAACGTGTCGGCCATAATGTAATGCAAGCATAATTTAATTGTTTGTGTAAAAATTTATAATGTTACGATATTCGAAATATCATCCTAAATGACTAGAAATTTGTTGTATACAAAGTTAATAAGCTTGAAACTGGTCGATAGAAGTTTTTAGATACTTGTATTTTAATAACAGATATTTCTGTGGGCAAAAATTCTGAAAAACGAAGAAAACACACAGAAGAAAACGAATCGTATCTGAAATTTGAAACTAAATGTTCAAATTTTCAGAAAACAACAGACTACGAAAACTATTTTTGCCTCTCCTTTAAGCTGAAGTGATAATCCGAAAATTAATAATACTATAAAATGAAACTAACAGAATTTCTACTGGCATTGACCTGTCTATTTATTCCCGGTTTACAAGCCGGACAACCCACTACACTACGAAAAGCATTTAAAGACGATTTTCATATAGGAGTAGCGCTTAACCGGACGCAATACCTTGAACAAGATAGTGGAGCCAATAGGGTGGTTCCAACACAGTTTAGTGCTATCGTGGCCGAAAATTGTATGAAAAGTGAGAGACTTCAACCGCGCGAAGGTGAATTCTTTTTTGACGATGCGGATCGATTTGTAGAATATGGGCAGAAGTACAACATGTATATTACTGGTCATACGCTTATTTGGCATTCTCAAACTCCACGTTGGTTTTTTATGGATAAAGATGGCAAAGAAGTAACTCGCGATGTATTGATTGAACGTATGCGTAGTCATATTTATACAGTGGTGAAGCATTTTAAAGGAAAAGTAAAAGGGTGGGATGTGGTGAACGAAGCCATTGAGGACGATGGTTCGTATAGAAAAAGTAAATTTTATCAGATTATTGGCGAAGACTTCATCAAGCTTGCTTTTCAGTTTGCACACGAAGCCGACCCTGATGTTGAATTGTATTATAATGATTATTCGATGGCCATTCCTGCTAAACGTGATGGTGTGGTGAAAATGGTGACCTGGCTCAAAAACCAGGGTGTTAAGGTAGATGGTATTGGTATGCAGGGGCATATTGGCATGGATTATCCCGAGCTTACAGAGTTCGAAAAAAGTATTCAAGCTTATGCTTCAACTGGGGCTAAGGTAATGATTACTGAGTTGGATTTAAGTGCACTGCCTACTCCGCAGGGCAACAGAGGTGCCAATATATCTGATATGGCTGCTTATCAAGAGAAAATTAACCCCTATAAAACAGGAATTCCGGCTGAAGCTGAAAAACGATGGGAAAACCGTTATCTTGATTTTTTCAAGCTGTTTTTAAAACATAAAGATAAGATTTCGCGCGTAACACTTTGGGGTGTGAGCGATAAAGGATCGTGGAAAAATAATTTTCCGGTGCGTGGTCGTACGGATTATCCACTATTATTTGACAGAGACTACAAGGCTAAGAATCTTGTAAAACTGTTAATTGATGAAGCTTCAAAATAAACTGGTATACATTTATCAAATGTCCATCCGACAACTAAAAAACAAATTATAAACAGATGAAAATAAAAACATTAATACTCTTATTTAGTCTGCTATGCTTTAGTGCTTTAGCGCAGGATAAAAACTTTCATGTTTTTCTCTGTCTTGGGCAATCGAATATGGAAGGGAATGCCCGTTTCGAGGCGGATGATACATTGAACATTGATGCTCGATTTAAGGTGCTTGCGGCGGTTGATTGTGCCGACACAGGTCGTCAAAAAGGGAATTGGTACACTGCTAAACCTCCTTTGTGTCGCTGCAATACGGGACTTACACCTGCCGATTACTTTGGACGTACATTGCTAACTAAGTTACCTCATAATGCCAGTGTCGGAATTATCAATGTGTCGATAGGTGGTTGCAAAATTGAGCTGTTCGACCGGGATAATTACCAAAGTTATGTAGCCTCGTCGCCCGACTGGTTGAAAAATATGGTAAAAGATTACGATGGAAATCCTTACGG
>JBLIZK010000353.1:0-6763 GCA_048859825.1 Paludibacter sp. | reverse complement strand
CGACTATCGATTGAAATAATCGGGTGCTTGCAAAACAATGAATATAGTTCACTGATAATCATCACAGTTAAAAATCTGATTTAGAATTTATATACCAATGAAACATACCAACCACGCTGACGTAACATGCTACCAGAATCCACTTTATTAATGCTATGGATGCCAAAATCATAACCACTCCTCAGCTGATAGTTTTTAAATTGCACACCACCACCTACTGACATTTGTAAATTTATTCGGCTGATTATGGATTTTACATATAAATCATTATCGCTATAAGACTCTGATTCAGTGCGCATAAATGGTTTCATATTATCCGGAATTGTCGGCAAAACGTGATCGCCCGATAATACAACTGTTACTTTTTGAGGTTGTGCTAAACCAAAATTCAATTTTGGACCTGCGAAAGCAAAAAACTTTAGATTTTTTGATACAGGTAATGTGTATTGTAAGTGCAAAGGAACTTCAATTGTATGGTTGAATGTTTTGTAATTTACAGAATCAGATACCGTATAATTCTGAGTATTGCTTGAGTAAACCACAGAGTAGAGCGCTCCGCTTAACAAACTAAAATTATTTTTCAAGCCAAATTCCACATTCAAACCAAGTTTAGCCCCGTTGAAATAAGTGGTTTTAAACTGATCTCCATAACGTTCGTGCTGAACATAACCTGCTTCGATTCCAAATTTCTGAGAATAAAGGCTGTTACTTGCAATAATCAACAGCAATGCGATACTAAATGCAAAAGATTTACTCATTTACGATAAATATAATTAACTACTATTCAGACAATTACGTCGTACAATTATTCATTTTACGAATACATACAAAGATACACTAAAAAAACGACAACTGATTCTAAAAATTATATTCTTTGCTTAATAATAACGCTTTTTCACTGATGGAAACTATATAAATGATAAAAATTAAACTTCGTGATCATTGAGTTTTTTAATTAATTTTGCAATGAGATGAAACGGAATTGAGTGAATCATTCCAACTAACTGACACACAAAGATATGATAGTTTGTATTGCTGAAAAACCAAGTGTTGCACGTGATATTGCCGGAATTTTAGGTGCTAAAACCAAAAAGGACGGTTATTTTGAGGGTAACGGATATCAGGTAACCTGGACATTCGGGCATTTATGTGGTTTATTAGAACCGCATGAATATACTCCCGACTGGAAACCATGGGCGCTGAGTTTATTACCAATGATACCTGCCAGATTTGGAATCAAAGTAATGAACGATAGTGGAATACAAAAACAATTTAAAGTAATTGAACAATTAATTTCAACCGCTGATGAAGTTGTAAACTGTGGTGATGCCGGCCAGGAAGGTGAACTGATTCAGCGGTGGGTATTGCAAAAATCATTATGTAAATGTCCGGTGAAACGCCTGTGGATTTCCTCCCTGACAGACGAAGCTATACGTGAGGGATTTAAAAATTTAAAAGACCAACAGGAATATAAAAATCTATACGAAGCCGGGCTAAGTCGTGCTATTGGCGATTGGCTCTTAGGCATGAACGCTACCAGACTTTATACGCTTAAATACGGTAAAAACAGGCAGGTATTATCAATAGGAAGAGTACAAACACCTACTTTGGCATTGATAGTAAACCGTCAGTTAGAAATTGAAAACTTTATCCCTGAACAATATTGGGAGTTAAAAACCAATTACCGTAATACCGTATTTTCATGTTCTAAAGGTCGTTTTACAAGTGTAGATGAAGGAAATTCTCTACTCGAACAAATCAAGACATCTGATTTTACAATTACCGATGTTTTAACCAAAAAAGGGACAGAATCGGCACCCAAGTTATTCGATTTAACGTCGTTGCAGGTAGAATGCAACAAGAAATTTGCCTTCTCGGCCGACGAAACACTCAAATTAATCCAAAGCCTCTACGAAAAAAAGATAACAACTTATCCGAGAGTAGATACAACATTTCTAAGCGATGATATTTACCCCAAAATACCAACCATTCTTAAAGGTTTGAAAGAGTATGAACAATTAACCAAACCAATTACTGACTCTAAAATTCCTAAATCGAAAAAGGTATTTGACAATGCAAAAGTAACCGACCACCACGCAATTATACCTACAGGTATCACTCCTACTGCATTAAATGAGCAGGAGAAAAAAGTTTTTGATTTGGTGGCACGCCGGTTTATTGCCAACTTCTACCCCGAATGTAAAATTTCAACGACAACTATTACCGCTGAAGCAGCTAAACTTGAGTTTAAAGTTAACGGGAAACAAATACTGGAACCGGGATGGCGAATTGTTTTTGAAAAAACAAAAGTGGAAACTGACGAAAACGAAGAAGATGAAAAAACTCTGCCTTTGTTTGAAAAAGGTGAAAGCGGACAGCACGAACCTCTATTAGGCGAAAAGTGGACCAGTCCCCCAAAACCATATACCGAAGCTACTTTGCTGAGAGCAATGGAAACAGCCGGTAAACTCATTGACAACGATGAACTCAGAGATCTAATGAAGGAAAACGGAATTGGAAGACCATCAACACGAGCTGCAATTATTGAAACGCTATTCAAACGGGATTACATTCGGAAAGAACGTAAAAACCTTATTGCTACCCCAACAGGTGTGGAACTGGTACAAACTATCAGCGAAGAACTTATAAAATCAGCAGAGCTAACGGGTATTTGGGAGAAAAAACTCCGTCAAATTGAAAAAGGAGAGTATCAGGCTTCGGTATTTTTAGACGAGCTAAAGGAAATGGTTCGACAAATAGTGTTCAACGTAAAAAGTGAAAACAAGAACCTGAAAACCAATAGCGATGCCATAGTTGGACAAATTTGCCCTGTGTGCAAAAAAGGAACTATTTTAAAAGGGAATACAGCTTACGGTTGTAGCAGATGGAATGAAGGTTGTAACTTTCGACAAGCCTTTAAGGCATAAAAAAAGGCCGCTTAAGCGGCCTTTCGGGGAGTTTTTCAGTTATTTTTTTGATTTAAAGCGCTCGTTGAGCAGTTTTGTAACATCTTCTGTAATGTCATAAGCCTTATCAGCATAAAGAATATTGTCGCTGGCAGTATTACTTATGATTATCTCGTATTTTTTATCTTTGTTATATTCCTTTAAAAAGGCATTTATTGTATCGCGCAACTGTTCGCTCATTTTTTGCTGAACTTCCATTATCTGTTGGCTAAGTTTACCATCCAGCTCCTGCAATTCCTGTTGACGACGCACCAAGCGTGCCTGTTCCTGTTCTGCGCGCTCACGACTTAAAAAAGCATTAGCCTCCAATTTACGTTGAAACTCACCCATTTCAACCTGTAACTGACGGGCTTTTGTGTTAATGTTCAAACGAGAATCTTCTTGTTTTTTGATTAACGATTCGTTTGCATCTTTAGCAAACTGATAGTTCGACAACAAAGAATCCACATTGATATAAGCGATAGGTAATTTCCCGGCTTTTACACTATCTTTTGAAAATGCCTTTACTACTCCACCCTGACTTTCACCTTTATTTGAGAATACAATAATAAACAAGGCAATAACTGCAACGGCTAAAATGCCATTAAAAATTAGCGAAAGATTCTTCATTTGATTGATTTATAAATAATTATAATTTAGTTACTTCTTGGTACAACTTTAAGTTGGTATATTTTTTACTTTGAGCATCTCTGTCCTGAGTAGTAGCACATGGTACGCCCTGCTTTTTTAGCCCTTTATTGCCACCAATATGAATGTTAGGAAATTCGCCTCCTTTGATAAAAAAAATGCGGAAACCGAGTATTAAAATACCAATTACTAATAGGATAGCGGAAACAATGAAAGTTAAAATCATGTATTTAGTTATTAAAACGCTGCAAAGATAATTTTTTTGACAGATTAAACTATCCGAACGACGTATTTTTTAGTTATTTGAATGTTTAAAGTTCAATTTTAACGCAATTTAAGAAGCGCAATATTAGCCTTTAAATAGTATTCTGAAAGCTTCTTCAACTTTGGATACCGGTAAAATTTGCATTTTGGTATTACCAATACTTAAAGTATCTAAATTATAATCAGGAATAATCATTTTTTCAAATCCAAGTTTCTCAGCTTCTTTAATACGTTGCTCAAGTCGGTTGATTGGCCTGATTTCACCTGAAAGACCCACTTCGCCTGCAATACATACTTTTTTATCAACCGGTATATCCACATTCGACGATAGAATAGCCGTAATCACAGCCAAATCAATAGCCGGATCGCTGATTTTTAATCCACCGGCAATATTTAAAAACACATCTTTCTGTCCAAGCTTAAAACCTGCTCTTTTTTCGAGCACGGCAAGAAGCATATTCAATCGTCGTAAATCGAAACCTGTACATGAACGCTGTGGAGTGCCGTAGGCTGCTGAACTTACCAATGCTTGTGTTTCGATGAGAAACGGACGTGCTCCTTCAACCGCCGATGCTATTGCTATACCACTCAGACCATTATTTCCGTGCGACATAAGTAGTTCTGAGGGGTTTGACACTTCGCGAAGACCACTTTGTTGCATTTCAAAAATACCCAGTTCGGAGGTACTTCCAAAGCGGTTTTTAATACTTCGCAGTATTCGGTACATATAATGCTGGTCACCTTCAAATTGCAAAACAGTATCCACAATGTGTTCAAGTACTTTTGGCCCGGCAATACTTCCCTCTTTGTTTATATGTCCGATTATTATTACAGGAATACCCGTTGTTTTGCAATAGCGTAATAATTGAGCTGCACATTCCCTTACCTGCGATACCGAGCCGGGCGATGACTCTACAGTTTCAGTTGCAATGGTTTGGATTGAATCCACAATCACCACATCGGGATGAATATTTTGAATATGAATAAATGTTTGTTCGAGCGACGTTTCACTTACAAAATAACAATCAGGATTATCGTAGCTTATTCTCTCTGCACGTAATTTCAATTGTTTTACACTTTCCTCACCCGAAACATAAAGGGTACGTTTGCCTTTCAGATGTAAAACTACCTGCAAAACCAGAGTTGACTTTCCAATTCCTGGCTCACCACCAATTAAAATCAGCGATCCATGCACAAGGCCTCCACCTAAAACACGGTTCAGTTCATTGTTCGAAGTATCAATTCGTATTTCTTCAGTTGTTTCAACTTCGTGGAGCTTTACAGGCTTTTGTTTAGCTGTAATCAGGCCACCTGCAATTGATTTGTTTGATGAATCACGGCTGATTACTTCTTCAACGTAAGTATTCCATTCACCACATGAGGGACATTTACCTATCCATTTGGGCGAATCAGCTCCACATTGCTGACAAACATAAACCGTTTTCGTTTTAGCCATAATTTCTACTGATTACTTGTCAAAAATACTGAATTTAAATTGTTTTGAAACGCCATTTACGACTTCTAAGATAAAAATATCCTAGAAGAGCTATAATTGTCCAATAAACGAATTCAGACATCCACACGATATGTACCGGTTGAGGTGCAATAATTGAAGTGTAATAAACATATCCTACATAGAATACCAGTGTTACAACCTCAATCACAAACGCTGTTTTCGTATTTCCGGTTCCAGATACTGCATTCACTATAATATTCCCAATTGAAAAAAAGCCTACAGCAAATGCAACAACCTGAATTACGGGAAGTGCTGCAGCAATTAAACCGGCATCTTCAGAATAAATATGGGCAAAAAAGGAAGGGAAATAATAGGTTATAATCAGAAATGGCAATACAAACACGACAGATAATAACATTATTCGGTGCGTGGTACTAATCACAGAATCCGATTTTCCGGCACCTATTAAATTACTAACCAATGTTCCGGTAGTAGTTGAAAGAGCTTGGGCAGGTATCATTAGCAAGATATACATACTACGTCCGATATTGCTCACTGCCAAAGGCCTCTCACCCATCCTTTCAATAAATAAAAAGAATAAAAACCAGGTAGAAATGGAAATAAAAAACTGAAACATTATAAACACAGACAAGCTAAGTATCTGTTTTACAGACTCAAATTCGAATTTAAAATACTTAAACAAATTGTATTTGGAAATCGCCTTGTTTCTAAGTGTATACAAAACAACATACAAAGTAGCTACTGCTTCAGCAATAACAGATGCTAACGCAGCACCTGCAATTCCCATCTCAGGAAATCCCCAATGTCCGAAAATCAACAAATAATCCAACAAAACATTGGTTAAAGTAGTAAGAACAGCTGAGAAAGTGAGCACCTTTGTTTTAGTAATACCTACATAAAAAGCCCTGAACATAGCATTTACAAACCCAAAGACAAAACCGAAAACCCGCCAGTTAAGGTATTCCATTGCCGCCGAGTAAATCAGCTCAGAACTAACCATTATCCGCATAATAAGCGGGTTTATAAGTATACCCGAAATAAGAAAAGCAATGGCTAATAAAATAATAAAAATCATTCCATTGTTAAAAACGGGACCTACCTGGCTATAATTCTGTTCTCCGTTTCGGCGGCCAATTAAAATTTGTGCTCCCTGACTAAATCCAAAACCAACAACGTATAACGCGAAAAAATATACTCCGGCTATAGCCGATGCTCCCAAAGCAATTTCGCTAACGCGTCCTAAAAAAGCTGTATCAACAATATTTATCAGGTTTTGTGCAACTAAGGTTAGAAAAATCGGATATGATACTTTTATTATATTCTTTGTTGAATTCATGGTTATATATTGTCGTAAATCTATTCCAGAGTTGTATTCTGCGAATAAATCCAACCTTTAATGATGTATTTCTTAATCAGTTCATTAACAAGC
>JBLIZK010000352.1:0-9146 GCA_048859825.1 Paludibacter sp. | reverse complement strand
GTATCACTTCAGTTAATAAGTGCTCGCAATAAACTGTTGGCAAAAATACCTTTCGAATTGACAGGTAGTTTTATTGTTGTGGAAGTTAGTATAAACAATTCCACACCACTGAGGATGATACTTGATAGCGGACTGAAAAATACGCTAATAACTGAAATATTTCCTTCTGATAGTATAAACCTGATACCCGGCGAAATACGCGAGCTACAGGGTCTTGGTAGCGGAATAACATATAAAGCTTACGAAAGTACTGGTAACCACATTAAAATTGGAAAAATAAATTGCACCAACAGAAATGTGTTTGCCTTTCAGGAAAAATTCTTTAATCTTTCCAAACAAACGGGCACAAAAATAAATGGTTTACTTGGAGTTGATTTTTTCAGAGAACACATTGTTCAAATTGATTATGTAAACAGACTGCTCCGCATTTATAGCAACGAAAATTTTGAAGCCCCTAAAGGTTATAGTTATATGCCTTTGTATGTTCAACGACAGAAAATATATATACAACTTTCTGTGCTTGAAACAGATAGTGCACGCCAGCGAATAAAAATGCTCATCGATACAGGTGCCGAACTTACTGCATGGTTCGAGACTCTCCGGAATAAAGCTGTTGACATACCCGATAAATCCGTTCGTGGACGTATAGGCGAAGGCCTGAGTGGTGAAATAAACGGATTATTTGCCCGTGTTGGACAATTATGTTTAGCCGATTTTTGCGTGAAAAATCCGGTTGTTGCTTTTCCCGATTCTACTTCAATTGGTGCCCTGTCGCAAAACGACGACCGCGATGGCACTATAGGCGGACAACTGCTAAGACGTTTTCACCTTATATTTGATGCACAGGGCAAAAAACTATACTTTAAACCCAACGCTTACTTCAACCACCCGTTTAAATACAATGTAGCGGGCATTGAAATAGCTCAGGCCGATAATATGCTACCAGTGGCAGAAGTTACAGTGGTCTGGAAAGATTCGCCAGCCGAAAGAGCCGGCTTGCAGGTAGGCGATATTTTAACGGAAATTAATTACGAGAAACTCTTTCAAAAAAGTATTTCCGATATTCGCCATTATTTTGAAACTCCTGCCAGTCGGCCACTTAAACTTACTGTGAACCGTCAGGGTAAAGAGCTTGAATTAACCCTCGATATGAAAGAGCGTATCTGATACCATCCCTAACTTTCACAAACTTTTAATGCATGGATTTGTTTTATTCTACTCATAATAAAACAATAAAAAATGCTTTTCAACTTCAAACATACCTACACGCAATTACCCGAAATATTATTTTCAGATTGCCTGCCCGACGCGGTTTCCAATCCTCAATTAGTGGCATTTAATCCCGAGCTTGCCAGCCAATTACAAATCGATACCAACGGAGTATCAACCGACACATTTGCCCAATACCTGAGTGGAAATAAAGTAGAACCAAACTCCCGGCCAATTGCTCAGGCATACAGCGGTCATCAGTTTGGCCAGGTTACCCGTTTGGGCGACGGACGAGCAATTCTGTTGGGCGAACTAACGGCCATCAATGGCCAATTGTACGATGTACAGTTAAAAGGTGCCGGTATCACGCCTTACTCACGACGGGGCGATGGACGTGCCACTCTCAGCGCCATGCTGCGCGAATACATAATTAGCGAAGCGATGTATGCCCTGCGCATACCTACTACCCGTAGTTTGGCTGTAGTTGCCACCGGCGAACCCGTTTACCGCCAACAAGTGCAAATGGGCGCTGTACTTACGCGCATTGCAGCCAGTCATATACGAGTGGGTACATTTGAACATGCTGCCCGCTTCGGAAACTCCGAAACCATTCAAGAGCTAATAAAATATACCATTCAGCGTCATTACCCTAAACTGAACGAAAGCCGGCAACCTGCACTCGATTTATTAGAAAAAGTGATGGAACAACAAATTGCTCTGGTGCTGGAGTGGATGCGGGTTGGGTTTATTCACGGAGTGATGAATACCGATAATATGACCCTCTCGGGCGAAACAATCGACTATGGACCGTGTGCATTTATGAATACTTACAATCCCGAAACTGTTTTCAGTTCAATAGATACCGGTGGCCGGTACGCTTTTGGCAAACAGCCGGAAATTGCCCTCTGGAATATTACCCGCTTAGCCGAAAGTTTACTCAAGGCTATTCATCCGGATACAAACAAAGCAATAGCTGAGGCAGAGCAAATTTTATCAGGATTTTCAGTAAAATTCGAAAAACAGTATTTTGAGATGATGGGAAAAAAACTGGGACTTGAAAACCTGAACAGCAATGATAAAGAATTAATTACCGAACTGCTGAACTGGATGTACATAAACAAAGCTGATTATACCAATACTTTTTTACAACTGATGTATCCTACTCTGTTTGACGACGCTATTTACCGTCAGGAATCGTTTTTAAACTGGAAAACACAATGGGGTAAACGGATTGGGTCAACCAATTTTGCCCACAACAACCCCTGTTTGCAAACAATGCAGCAAAACAATCCGACCTATATTCCCCGCAATCACAAAGTTGAAGAAGTACTTCAGGAGGCTTCCGAAACAGGGAATATGACTTCGTTTAGCCGGTTTATGCAAATTCTTGCCCAACCTTACAGTACTCAGCACATTCAAAAAGAGTACTGCTCCTACCCTACTCCGGCATCAGAAGCAAGCTATAAAACCTACTGTGGAACCTGAATGGACGCAAAATCCATATTTAAGCGTATCTTTGTATAAAATATAAATCAAAAATAATGGCCGAAAAAATTCGCATTAATAAGTTTATAAGCGATAGTGGTTTATGCTCGCGCAGGCAGGTCGACAAATTCATTGAAGCAGGTCAGGTAGTTGTAAATGGTCGCCGGGCATCGCTGGGCGATTTCGTAAGCAGTACCGACAAAGTAATGGTGAGCGGACATCTGGTGGAAGCTAAACCACAGGATGAACTAATGGTAATGGCCTTTAACAAACCGGTTGGCATTATCAGTACCACCGAAACAGGTGTTCGCGATTCAATAATTGATTACATTGGATACCACGAACGTATTTTCCCTATTGGCCGACTGGATAAAGATTCGCAGGGTTTAATTTTCCTGACAAACAACGGCGATATCGTAAACAAAATACTACGGGCAGGCAATCAGCACGAAAAAGAATATGTGGTTACAGTTGATAAGCCCGTTACCGACGATTTTATTCGCCGTATGGCCAACGGAGTGCCTATGTTGGGCGAAGTAACCAAAAAATGCAAAGTAGCCAAAGAAGCTCCTTTTGTTTTCCGCATTACACTGGTACAGGGTTTAAATCGTCAAATAAGACGCATGTGCGAGTACTTTGGATACGAAGTTATTAAACTGGAACGTGTACGAATAATGCATATAACCCTCAAGGGATTACCTCTTGGCGATTGGCGCTTACTTACCGATGAAGAAAACGCTCAGCTACAAAAAGCCATTGCAAAATCGAGTAACGAAACGAAAAAGCCAACAGCCACCAAAAGCGGACAAAGCAAAACTGACGCAAAGCCCAGAACTAATCAGCGCAGCGAAACAGCAAAAAAAGAAGGCGTTAAAAACACCGGGAAACCAGCCGGAAAACGCTCCGAGTCATTCCGAAAGGAGAGTAAACCTGCGTCAGCCCGAAATTCATCAGGGAGTAGCCGACAAGGCGGACGTAATCAGAAAAGTTCATCCAATAACCGCAGAGGCGGTACAAGTGGCCGTAGATAATTTTTAATTCAGTGTTGTTAAAAAAACAACAGCGAATACAAAAAAAATGGAGTAATATTTTTGTTTTTCAGAATGTTAACACTATATTTGAAGCCGATAATTTATCAGTGTTGACCTTTTTAATTTTTAATTTATGTCTGTTAATAAAGCAATCCTTGTAGGAAATGTGGGCAAAGACCCCGAAGTTCGTTATCTTGAAAAAGAAGTGGCAGTTGCAAATTTCACTCTGGCAACCACCGAAAGAGGCTATACGCTTCAAAATGGAACAACTGTTCCCGACCGAACCGAATGGCACAACATTGTAGCCTGGCGTGGCCTGGCAACTTTAGCCGAAAAGTACAGCAAAAAGGGTTTTCAAATTTATGGAGAAGGGAAAATACAAACCCGCACCGACGAAAAAGATGGAATGAAACGCTACACTACCGAAATTTACGCTGAAACCATTCAGTTACTTGGTAAAAAACCTGAAAATGCCGAACAATCAGTTCAGGCAGTGGCTGCCCCTGTTGCCGACAACATCGTTCCACCACCTACAGTTGACGATTTACCATTTTAATAAAAAAAACAGCTCACTAAATGAGCTGTTTTTTTATTAGTTATTATTGTTATCTTGTTGCTGACTTCGGATACACCCAAAAATCATGTCTACCAATTGTTCTATCGTTTTATTTAGCCGGTCTCTCCCCGATTTTGTTGAAAAATCCACATTACAGAAGGTTGACATATCGCGGTGCAATATCAGGTAATAAATGCCCGAAATAACAATTGCTGTCAGTACATTCAGATCTACCCCCGTCATATTAAAACGCTTATCAAGTTCCTTGATCAGTGTATCGTTAATCCGTTCACGTAAAGTAGCAGTGCGTCGGGTTACATGGTTATCGTCCGATAATTCCCAAATGAGCAGTTGCTGCATACCTCTGTTTTTATACAATGCTTTAGTGAGGTTAAGCAAAATCCATTTCATGGTATCCTGATCACTTAGGTTGGTAGGCATTAGCTCGGTAATTCCGGCCAACCAATAGTCGTATTTGTGAGTGTAAATGGCAAAAAGTTCATCGAGGTTAGAATACCTACGATAAAACACTGTGGGTTCAATTTTTGCACGTGCAGCGATTCCTGTTAACGTAACTTTTGAAAAACCTACTTCTTCAATTAACTCGTGTACAGCTTTCAACACAGCTTCCTCAATGGCTGCTTTCGACCTGCGTGGCTTACGGATTTTTTTTACCGGCACCGTCATATTTTCTCTCTTTTTTCTGTTACAAACTTCGCAAAGATATTAATAAAAATCACATATAAAACAATAGAATCAGTTAATTCTCTAATTTTTATTAACTATTTGTCATTTTCTTTATCAGTGTTAATATCAGTAGGAGCTGTCGTTTGAACCTCATCAGAGTCTAAATCGTTCAATACAAAACGCTTATAATACGAAATGATTAAAGTAGTAAGTGGTAATGCAATTATTAACCCCACAATTCCCATTAGCGAACCCCAAACTGAAAGAGCCAGTAAAATAACTGCCGGATTTAATCCAGTTACTCGTTTCATAATAGCCGGAGTCAGAAACATATCTTCAAAAACCTGTACAACAATAAACACAACAGCAATACTGATAAAAATAGTACTGATACTTTTGGATGCTTCCACGTATTGCAATACACCGAGCAAAGCTGCCGGAATAAGAGCAATAATCTTCAGGTAGGGCACCATGGTTAGCGCACCGATAAACAGCCCGAAAACAATGGCCATAGGTAATCCTATGATGCTGAATCCAATTGCAAACAAAATTCCAACAATGAGCGCTACCAACGACTGACCACGAAAATAACTATTCATACCAGCTTGTAAATCGCTCAATACTTCGGTAATGATAGATTGGTATTTTCCGGGTATTATTTTCAGCATCCCATCGGTAATCCGGTCATAATCAATTAAAATGAAAACAGTATACATCAGAACCACCAGGCTCACCGTTAAGCTCAACAGAAGATTAACTGAACCATCGAGTACATGCCAAACCTGAGGTGCAGCCGACTTTACCATATTCATAATCTCCTTGTTTTGCAACAGGTCGTTCAGGTTCATTGATAAAAAATAGCTGTTGATTTCATTTTGCCACTCAATGGGAATTATTGAACTGACGTATAGCTTGTCTGAGTATTTGCTGGTTATTTCTATTACTTTTTTAACCTCATCAGTAATCAAAGCAACCAATTCAAAACCAACACCATATATCACAGCTATCAGCAATATAAGCGTTACGGCTACTGATATAATCCGGTTTTTAAATCGTAGTTTAAACTGGAAAAAACGCACAATCGGATCCAACATATATGCAATTAACCAAGCAATCAGAAATGGCAATAATACATCGCTCAGACGTTTAAGCAATAAAAACAAAAGCACAACAACCGTAAGGCCAATAAGAAGGCGAATTACTCTGTCGAATGTAAAGGGTTTTGTTGTAAGCATTGTGACATAATTTTAATTATGATACATCGGGCATAGTGTATTTTTTAACTTCGGCCCTTAATTTTTTACTCATTTTATCCGTAACTTTATCCATTTCAGCCCAAAAAGCATCGCTATGATTCATTTCGCGTGTATGACATAGTTCGTGTAAAATCACATAATCCACCAAATGTGGTGGCAATAACATCAGATACAAAGAATAATTGATACTTCCGGCCGATGAGCAACTTCCCCAACGCCCCTTACCCGATTGTATTTTTACATCTTTGAATCTGAATCCATATTTTTCGGCTAACTGACTGGTACGTGCAGGGAGCAATCGCTTGGCTTCTTTCCGTAAAAAATAATTTATCCCGTTCCAGCATAGCTTTTGCGATGCCGGAAGTTTTAAATCGGCACCCACTGGGAACTCGATTGTCAATACACCTTCTTTCAACGAGAAATGTATATCTTTACGTGCTACCCGTACAAGCTCAATCCGAAAACTGAGTGTTTGCAGTGATTGCCCCTCAGTCAACGAAAAACCCATTTTGGCTTCAATGCCCGCTAATTTTTTCTGCTTTGCAAGTATTACCTGCTTTTTCGAGAGTAAAAACTGATAAGCATCGTGTGGACTGTAGCCATCAGGGAGAGTAACAATTAAACCCGTAGCCTTAATACGGGCCTTGATATGACGAGCATCTCGTTTCTGTATGTACTCTATTTTTCCAAAATTTACGATGTCTGTCATTTAATATACTCAAAATAGGTAAAATATGTTTACAAAGATACATTTTTTGATGCGATTGTATTCAATACCATCTGAAACAAATAACTTTGTATAAATATTAATGCTAGCTGCATTATTTTTAAATAAATGACTTCTCAATTCAAAGTAAAAATATGATTCAGGCACAAAATATTCATAAAAAATTCGACTCATTACAGGTTTTAAAGGGGGTTGATTTGGAGATTAACAAAGGTGAAATTGTAGCAATTGTTGGAGCAAGTGGTGCAGGCAAAACTACTTTACTCCAAATTTTAGGTACATTGGATAAGCCCGACAACGGACAGGTTTTTATCAATAATACCGATATTTCAAAACTTTCAGACAAAGAAATGTCGTCGTTTCGCAATAAGAATATCGGTTTTATTTTCCAGTTTCATCAACTGCTTCCAGAGTTTACAGCGCTCGAAAACGTAATGATGCCGGCTTTAATAGCAGGTACCAACAGCAAAAA
Organism: Paludibacter sp.; assembly: GCA_048859825.1. Lineage (GTDB taxonomy): Bacteria > Bacteroidota > Bacteroidia > Bacteroidales > Paludibacteraceae > Paludibacter. The sequence continues at coordinate 1,723 of JBLIZK010000352.1, read as the reverse complement.
AGCCAGGCAGGCAGCTTGCCGTTTGCTCGACGAATTAGGACTCACTGAACGTTATGAGCATAAACCCGCTGAATTATCGGGTGGCGAAAAGCAACGTGTTGCTGTTGCACGTGCGCTCATTAATAATCCTTTGGTTATTTTGGCCGATGAACCATCAGGAAGCCTTGATAGCCATAGCAAAGATGAATTGCACCGCCTGCTGTTTTCATTGCGCGATAAATTAGGAATCACCATAGTAATAGTTACACACGATAAAGAATTAGCATTGCTTTCTGATCGCGTAATAGAAATGAAAGACGGACAGATAATACCATCGGAATAAAACCTGATTGCTGATTTTGAGTGAAAAAGATAGTTCGCACATAAACATAAAATTTTTCAGCGTGAAAAAACTGCTTTTAGTTCTCTTTATAATTTGTACAAAATTGACGCTATCAGCCGAAACACCATTGCTGATAAATGGAACAGTGACCGATGCTACTACCGGCGAGAGCCTTATCGGAGCCAGTGTAAGCGTGAGCGAACTGTCGGGAGTTGGTACTACCACCAATGCCTATGGTTATTTTAGCATTTCACTTCCTACAGGGAAATACACTTTGCAGGTGCAATATGTTGGCTACCAGCTCTTCGAAACTGTTGTGGATGCTCAAAATGCCAAATTAATGCACATTAAACTCACACCAAAATCGCAGGAACTAAAAGAAGTTGAAATTACTGCTTTACGTAAAAACAACAATATTGTTTCAACTGAAATGGGTGTTGAGCGGCTTGAAATGAAAGAGATAGCCAAAGTCCCCGTTTTATTTGGCGAAGCCGATATTATGAAAGCGCTTAAACTTACTCCGGGCGTTAAATCAGTTGGCGAAGGTAGCGGAGGTATGTTTGTACGTGGTGGCAACAATTCGCAAAACCTGATACTGCTCGACGAAGCAACAGTATATAATGCCGATCATCTGCTTGGTTTTTTTTCCACATTCAACAGCGATGCAATAAAGGATGTGCAGCTTTTCAAGGGTACAGCTCCTGCTGAATACGGAGGTCGGACATCGTCGGTTCTGGATATTAAAATGAACGATGGTAACAACCAGCAAATGCACGTAGGTGGTGGCGTGGGGCTTATTTCGTCGCGAATTAATGTGGAAGGGCCTCTGGTGAAAAACAAAAGCTCTTTTCTGGTTTCGGCACGGCGTACCTATGCCGATATGTTTCTGAAACTATCGCCCGACACGCTGATAAACGGTAATAAGTTGTATTTTTACGACCTTAATGCCAAACTCAATTATACCATTGATAACCGCAACAGGCTATATCTCTCCGGTTATTTCGGGCGCGATGTTTTTATGTTTCAGGACCGTTTTGGAATTGATTGGGGAAACGCAACCGGCACACTCCGCTGGAATCATATCTGGAACGAAAAACTATTCAGCAATACCTCACTTATTTATGCCGACTATAGTTATAAAATTGATATTGAGCAGGATGCCGGTTTTAGCCTTACATCCATTATCAAAAACTGGAATCTGAAACATGAATTTGAACTTTTTACCAATTCTAAAAATTCTGTCTCATTCGGATTAAATTCCACATATCATACAATTATTCCGGGTCAGCTGGCTTTAAATGAGAACGCTACCATTAACCCTGTTACACTTCAGGATAAGTATGCACTTGAAAACGCTCTCTATTTTTCACATAAATGGAAACCGGTATCTCAACTTAATAT
>JBLIZK010000351.1:0-4313 GCA_048859825.1 Paludibacter sp. | reverse complement strand
GGATTAGTGTTTGTATTGGAAGTATTAATGCTCGACATGACTTTGACGTCTATTGCACCGCTACTTATCTCATCCATAACAGCTACTGCTATGGCCTATATTCTTTCGGGGAATTCATTTATGTTTCAGTTTACCATTACCGAAGATTTTTCGGTACATCGCATTCCCTACCTGATATTATTGGGTATTATTTGCGGATTGGTATCCTTGTATTTCACCCGTGGGATGAACAGAATTGAGCAGTTTTTCAAAAAATTCCAGAATCCGTATTCAAAACTGGCCATAGGCGGATTAATGCTTAGTGGTTTGATTTTCATTTTCCCACCCTTGTATGGCGAAGGTTATGAAACAATAAGTCAGCTATTGAACGGAAATGCCGGTTCTACACTCGACCGAAGTTTATTTCTGCAGCTGGGCGATAGTCCGTTGGTAATCATTGCCTATCTTACTTTAATTGTCGGGTTTAAGATATTTGCCACAGCCGCCACAAACGGAGCAGGTGGTGTTGGAGGTATTTTCGCACCCTCCTTATTTGTGGGGGCGCTTACCGGTTTTATAGTGGCACATACGCTTAATCAGTTTCAACTCGATATGCCCACCGAGAATTTTGCTTTAGCAGGCATGTCGGGGCTTATGTCAGGGGTAATGCACGCACCGCTTACCGGTATTTTTCTGATAGCTGAGCTCACCGGAAGTTACAAACTGTTTATGACACTGATGATAGTATCAACCGTATCGTACCTGACTATCATAATTTTCGAGCCGCACAGTCTTTACGCCATGCGATTGGCTCAAAAAGGCGAGCTTTTAACACATAACAAAGACAAAGCGGTGCTTACTTTACTTAAAACCGACAATGTTATAGAAACCGACCTTACCGAATTATCGCCCGATATGACACTCGGTGAATTGGTGAAAATAATATCGCACTCCAAACGTAATATTTTTCCGGTTGTGGACCCTGTCACACGGGTGCTTCAGGGAGTGGTTTTGCTCGATGAGGTTCGAAATATCATGTTTAGGCCGGAACTTTACAACCGGTTTACTGTTCATAAATTAATGATTTCGCCACCGGCCACTATTAATCACAAATTACCGATGGAGAAAGTGATGCAGATATTTGAAGACACAGGAGCCTGGAATTTACCGGTAGTGGACGACAAAAAACGCTACATCGGATATGTATCAAAATCAAAGATATTTAACTCGTACCGACATGTGCTGGTTCATTTCTCGGACGAATAAAACCAATAAATATGGCCATAAAAAAAACAAGTTACGACGACGCCCGTAAAGAATTGGAGCAAATACTACAGGAACTCGAAAACGACAAAGAACTAAGCATGGACAGCATTGCCGAAAAAGTAAAACGAGCTGCAGCGCTTATTGATATATGCAAAAAACACCTTCACGGAATTGATCAGGAATTAGAAAAAATAATATCAGAACTGGAATAATACAATTATGCGTAAAATATTCATAATTTGCATAACACTACTCACATTCACAAGCATGAGTTATGCGCAGGAAACCGACGAGCGCGGCTACATTGTTAAGGTAGGCGATATGGCTCCGGATTTTAAAATAAAACTTACCGATGGTAAAACCGTGCAACTGAGCGACCTGAAAGGTAAAATAGTGATGTTGCAGTTTACAGCGAGCTGGTGTGGCGTTTGCAGAAAAGAAATGCCTTTTATTGAAAGTGATATCTGGCAAAAACACAAGAACAATCCGCAGTTTGCCTTATTGGCTATTGACCGCGACGAACCATTAAAGACAGTGATTGATTTTGCTAAAAGCACTGGCATCACCTATCCTATCGGGCTCGACAAAGGTGCCGACATTTTTGCATTGTATGCCTTTAGAGAAGCCGGAATTACACGGAATGTTATTATTGATAAATCAGGTAAAATTGTTATGCTTACACGGCTTTACAACGAAAAAGAATTTGCCGAAATGAAATCGGTAATTGAGGAATTATTAAAATAAAACGAATATAGTGTATGAAGAAAAAAGCGCTGCCACCCACTACTAAACGAACTTCGACCCGCACTCACCGGCAGGTCTTCGTTTTGAACGACGATGAAAACAAGGCGCTCAACAGATATCTTGCAAAGTACAAGGTACAAAACAAAGCTAAATTCATACGCGAAACATTGATGACTACCATCATCCGCAAATTGGAAGAGGATCATCCCCGACTTTTTGATTAACTACCAGGAATTATCATTCACAACCCTGCTTTCAACTATATTCATTTAAATTTCAATTCAATATGCAAATAGTATATATTTTCATTGCTTTAGCAGCCGGTTTTTCAATGGGAGTATCCCTGTACCTTTTTCGTACAGCAAAAAAAACAAAACAACACGAGTTGGAACTTAATGAAATTGCAACACGACTCAATGAAAGCGAAAAGCTAAAAGATATTGCAACTACCACACTATCCATTAAACAAGATGAAAACCTGCAATTGAAAGAAGAACTGGCACGGAATTTGGAGAAAATAAACGAGTTAATTGCCAGTAATGCCTCTTTCGGAACTGCAAACACAAATCTGCTCGAAAAAATTGAAGAACAGAAAAAGGAGACAGAAGAGTTACAGAAGAGATTAACAACTGAATTTGAAAACATTGCAGGACGCATTTTAAAGAACCGTTCCGATGAGTTTTCTGTTACAAATACAAAAGCACTGAACGAATTGCTTCATCCACTCAAGGAACGAATTGTAAGTTTCGAGAAAAAAGTGGACGAAACTTACGATAAAGAATTGCGCGACCGTATTAGCTTACGCGAGGAAGTAAAAAAACTCACTGAACTGAATACACGCGTAAGTGTGGAGGCCAACAACCTGACAAAGGCGCTTAAAGGTGATGTTAAAAAACAGGGAAATTGGGGCGAAATTATTCTGGAGAGAGTACTGGAACGCTCCGGACTCGTCAGAGGGCAGGAATACGAGCGTGAAGAAGTTGTAGAAGGAGCCGACAAAAGTGTACAACGTCCTGACGTAATAGTGCATTTGCCGGACAATAAACACATTGTTATCGACTCAAAGGTATCATTAGTGGCCTACGAGCGATATATCAATGCGGAGACAGATGAGATTCAGGCTATTGCTATTAAGGAACACATTGCATCCATCAGGAGTCATGTTAAACTGTTAAGCGATAAAAACTATTTTAATGCGACACAGTTAAATTCGCCCGATTTTGTGCTGATGTTTATACCTGTGGAAGCATCGTTTTCAATTGCCGTGCAAGCCGATGCCGACTTATTTTCGTTTGCATGGGATAAGAAAATTGTCATTGTGAGCCCTACAACATTATTGGCCACATTGCGTACCATTTCGTCGATTTGGAAACAGGAAAACCAAACGCGAAATGCGCAGGAAATTGCCCGCCTGAGTGGCACACTGTACGACAAATTCATCGGGTTTGCCGAAGATATGTCGAAAATAAAATTAAATATCGACAAAGCATCCGGTGCGTACGATGATGCATTAAGAAAGATGAAAGATGGCAACGGCAACATTATCCGTACTGCCGAAAAAATAAAAGAACTCGGAGCTAAAACGGGCAACAAATCGTTACCTCAAAGCTTTGAGTTATAAAAAAAGGTTTGGTTTTTTTATGATTCGATTTGTATTTGTTTTTTTATTATTCAGCACTCCGTTTGCGCTCTTTGCCAATAACGAAGAGCTAAAGGACAGCCTTCAGAAAAAAGTAATTGATCTGGATGCGACGCTTGACAGCATTATACGTAAACCCAACAACCTTGAAAATGTAAACTACAGGGTTTTTGACAGCATAAAGCAGGATCAGTTAATTGTGATGAATAAAATTGATTATTCAAAAGTGCGCAAAGAAGTTCTACTTTTGATGCAAAACAAGACATTAGTAACACTCGATTCCACATTAAAACCCAATGCATCACTCTTTTTACCTTTGGTGATAGAGCGTAAAAATCAGCCCCTGAATTTCAGAAATAATTTACTGACTTACAAATACAACATGGGGCCGAACACCAACACACTGTATAATTTCTCGGTTATTAAACCCGAAAGTGTATTGTCGAAAGAGGAGCATCAGCGAAATATTGCAAAGAATGCCTTTTTTCATGTATTTACCAATTCTCCTCAGCTTATAGCGTACCACACCGATGATTTACCTAGCATTAAAGACGTAGAAAGTCATTACATAAATCCTACAGCCCTTAATAAGCTGGTATTTGAAAACAACCAGCAAATAACTCGTTCTAATAAACTGGTTGTACAGAAGGTAGCACCACTTTATTGGGTCAACAAGGCCAATGGT
>JBLIZK010000350.1:0-4285 GCA_048859825.1 Paludibacter sp. | reverse complement strand
TCACCAAAATCGCTATCAAGACCATAAGTGGAAGGAATAGCGTTAATTAAATCAACAACTTGCTGAAGTTTTGTTTTATTGATAACTGTTACATTCTTCTGCTCATCCTGTTCGTAGGCCTGATACAATTTGGTTTTAGCTAAATAAGCAAGTGCTGCTGCTTTATTTGCCCTTCCAATTTCTGTTTGGGTTGCCGGTAAATTATCTACTGCAAATTGAAAATCTTCTGCAATTTTATCCCACAACTGATCGTTTGACAATGCTCTGTTTGATACAGTGGCATAATCGGCAATAGCAACATTTTCATCAATAAATGGAATGTATTTGAATAAAATCTTCAATTGAAAATAAAAATGTGCACGTAAAAATCTAACTTCAGCCTGACGTACTTTTTTTAATGAGAAGTTGGCTTCATTCAATGCATTGAGCACTCTTAATGATGAATTAGCACGTGAAACACCAACATACATTTTGAACCATAAACCATCAAGTTCACCCATATCGGTACGAACGTTTTTGAACGTTTCTAAAAAGTAGAATGCCTGAATATCACCTTCGTCACGGCCACCTTTGTAGGCATCTCCGGAACGAACATTTCCATAAGGCCAGAGACTAAATGGCGTATCATAATGATCATTACCCAAACTCGCATAAGCCGCATTGACAGTATTATCAACTACTGAAGCATTTGAAACCTGAGCTTCACTCAGTACTCCTTTTGGAGCTACGTCCAGGAAATCGCTACACGAAAACAACGTAGTTATTGCAATTATATATATTAATTTTTTCATTTTATTATCTTTATTATATATGAATAAAATTAGAATGAAACATTCAAACCTGCTGTAAGCATAGTTGGGATTGGATAACCATAACTTGGACTTTCAGGGTCAATTCCGGTGAATGATTTACTCTTGATGGTTAGAAGATTTTGACCGCTAACATACAGATGTAAGTTGCTTACATAGAACTTTTTTGTAATGTTATTTGGTATGGTATATCCTAATTGTAAATTTCTGAGCTTGCAATATGCACCATTTTCTACATAATAAGTTGAAAACCTACCTTCAGCATTTGCATCCGAACTTGTCAAGGCAGGAATAGTTGATGTAGTGTTTGTAGGTGACCACGCATTTAATAAACGTGTTCCTTTATTTGAGTTATTTTCGCGAACCGACCAGAAATCTGTACTGTATTTAACCACGTTTTCAACATCTACATTGCTTACGCCCTGGAAGAACACTGTCAAATCAAATCCTTTGTATTCAAGGTTAATATTCAAACCATAAGTAAAATCAGGTACCTGATTCATTATCCAGGTTTGATCTTTCGTATCAATTGTACCATTGCCATCAATATCTTTATATCGGATTCTACCAAGTCCTTTGCCATTTTGAACAGCTGAATTATCAACCTCATCCTGCGTTGTAAATAATCCATCGGCTACATATCCGTATCGTTCAGTTATTGAATGTCCTAATATATTGTCTTTATCGCCATCCCCACCGTAATTGTTTATAACAGAGGCAGGTACAGATGTTACTTCATTTCTGTATGTGGCTAAATTGCCCGAAATGTCATATTTGAGGTCGCTTCCAATTTTACCACGATAACCTAATACCATTTCAATACCTGAGTTTTTCATGCTGGCACCATTTACCCATTGATTACCGCCCTCACCTACTACTGCTATGTATGGAGGTAAAACAAGAATATCTTTTGTGTCTTTTATGAAATAGTCAACAGAACCATATAGCGACTGATCAAAAAGTCCGAAATCTAAACCTAAATTGGTTTGTGTTGTAGTTTCCCATTTGAGATCGGGATTACCTGATTGAGTTTTTTGATATCCCGAAGGAAGTGTGCCCGACTTAACGCCAGTTAAAGAATAAGCAGTTCCGTCCAAACTTCTCCAGGTAGGATCGCCACCGGTATAATTTGTAGAATAAAGAGTATAAATACCATTGTTAGGAATTTCCTGGTTACCAGTTTGCCCCCAACCAAATCTTAACTTTAGATCAGAAATGGCTGCTACATTGTCCTTGATAAAATCTTCCTGATTAATTCTCCAACCTAATGAAAATGCAGGAAAAGCGGCAAATTGATTATTCTTACCAAAACGAGAACTACCATCATAACGCACTGTGGCTGAAGCAAGGTATTTTGAATCATATACATAATTTACTTTTCCAAAGTAGGATAGAAGTGTGTTTTCAGAAGCTAATCCTCCGTTTCCTGCGGCTCCGGTACCAGCGCTCAAATACATATAATCAGGGTCTTGTAACTCAAAATTCTCACGGGTTGCATAAAAACTCTCATCACCATGATACACCATTTCAGTTCCTATCATTGCATCAAGTGCATGTTTTTTCTTATTCAATTGATAGTTAAGCGTATTACTCCAAACCCAATTGGAGGATGAACCCTGATAATTCGTAACATTGTTAGTGGCATTGCTTAGATATCCTGATTGATACGTAAGTTGCATATTACGGTAATTAGTACTGATATAATCAACACCCATATTGGTTTTCAGGTGTAAATTTTTGATAATTTCTAAGTCTGCAAAGAAATTCCCGAAAATTCTCAAATTAATAGAATTGTTTTGTTTGTTGTCTTCAAGTAGGCGAACAGGATTCTGACGGTCATTCATCCCGCCAACAGGTCCACCCCAGCCAATTCCATCAACAGTACGGATAGGAATAATCGGTAAAGCTTGCAGTGCCGCATCAAGTACATTATTGTCAACTTGCGAAGATCTGCTTAATGAAAGGTTTTCACCTACAAGTAGTTTGTTGTTTATTAATTTGTAATCTGTATTGATACGGGCAGTTACACGTTCGAAATTAGTTGTTTTAATAATACCATCATTTTTGGTGTAATCCAAAGTCACTAAAGAGTGACCTTTTTCGGTACCATTTGTCAATGTTACATCGTAGTTTTTCGATGCTCCTACTTGTGATACAGCATCAAACCAGTCAGTGTTAGCTGTTTTTAATGTTTTAGCAGCATCAAGATAATCCGGCAGAATGATTTTATTGAGTACAGGAGTACCATTAGCATCCTTTGCCCAGTCGAATTGGTAAGAAATTGAATTGGCATTTGGGTCTAAACCATCATTCACTTTAGCCTGCCAAAATGCCTGTCCATAACCTTGTGCGTCTAACACACTTAATTTTGAGCTGTAGAATGAGTAAGTTGTACGTGCATTTGCAGTAATTTGTAACGAACCGTCTTTTGCTTTTTTGGTTGTAATGATGATAACACCATTTGCAGCACGAGATCCATAAATTGTGGCCGACGATGCATCTTTCAATACCTGAATAGATTCAATATCATTTGGATTGAGAAGGTTTATTCCTTCTTTGGTAGGAACTCCATCAACTATGTATAATGGATCATTATTATTCAACGTGCCTATACCTCTTAATCTTACAGTAGTACCTGCACCACTTGGAGAGCCGTCCCCTGTTACAATCATACCGGCAACTTTACCCTGTAAGGATTGCATAGCATTCGAATTGTTGACTTTTTTCAAATCATTAATATCAACAATTGTTACAGAACCGGTTAAGTCTGCTTTTTTCTGTGTAGAATATCCTGTAACTACCACTTCGTCAATAAGTCTCGTTTCTGAAGATAATGTAACATTAATAATGGTATTAGCTCCAACTTTTTGTTCTGTTTTCTGCATTCCAATCATTGAAAATACCAATACAGCATCTGAATTAGGTACGGTTAAAGTGTATCTTCCATCAATATTTGTAATTGTGCCGGTTGTAGTCCCTTTCACCATTACATTTACACCTACTAAAGTCTCACCATCTTCCGCTGATTTTACAACACCAGATATTGATTTTGTTTGAGCAAACAATGCAATACTTAAACTGCAAAAAATCGCTAACAGTTTCAATTTTCTCTGCACATTGCAATGAAATTTGTTTTTTTTAATCATGATTTTTTAGATTTAAAATTCGTAATATAACTTTTAATAAAAAATAATAAGCGTACAACTACGCATACTTGAAAAGGTGTTTAGTTATATCAATAAAGGTATAACAAAATTAAGTAATAATTTCCCATGAAAATTTAATTTAAAAGATTAATAAATCGGTTTATTTCTCGTTTCATTTTTATTTGTTTAGTTAGATAGAGATTTGATTTCGAAAAATGCTGAAATCATAGATGACCTAAACACAAATTCACGATGCAAAAATAGAATGGTAAAGTTCCGGAAACTGTCAATTTTGTTGCATCATCGTGTAATTTTGATACAAAAAGTAAT
>JBLIZK010000349.1:0-4107 GCA_048859825.1 Paludibacter sp. | reverse complement strand
CCATCAGCCTGTTCAAATACAAAATCCATTTGTCCGGTAGTTTCACCCACCACGTAAAACGGAGCACGTTCGCGCTCGGCAATTGCGCGCACTTTTTCTACTTCTTTTTCAGATATAACAAAGCCCATACGTTCCTGACTTTCGTTACCAACAATTTCTTTAGCACTCAGTGTTGGGTCGCCAACCGGTAAGGCCGACATATCGATTTTACCACCGGTAGTTTCCACCAATTCCGACAAGCAATTCAGGTGTCCACCTGCGCCATGGTCGTGAATAGATACAATAGGATTGGTTTCAGCTTCGGCTAAGGTACGAATAACGTTCGAAACGCGTTTTTGCATCTCGGGGTTGGCACGTTGCACGGCGTTCAACTCAATGGAATTGTCGTACTCACCCGTTTGTACCGATGAAACAGCAGCTCCACCCATACCAATGCGGTAGTTGTCGCCACCCATCACCACTACTTTTTCGCCTGCGGCCACATCGCCTTTCAATGCATCGCGCATGGTGCCAAAACCAACACCTCCGGCTAACATGATTACTTTATCGTAACCGAATTTTTTGTTGTTTTCCTGATGTTCAAAAGTAAGCAACGAACCACAGATAAGCGGTTGACCGAATTTGTTACCAAAATCAGATGCTCCATTCGAAGCTTTAATCAGAATTTGCTCCGGTGTTTGGTATAACCATTTGCGGGGAGCTATATTGTTTTCCCACTGACGTTTGTTATCGTTGCGGGCATACGAAGTCATGTATACAGCAGTTCCTGCTATCGGTAAGCTGGCTTTTCCTCCACCCATGCGGTCGCGTATTTCGCCTCCAGTACCTGTTGCAGCGCCGTTGAAAGGCTCCAACGTAGTTGGGAAGTTATGTGTTTCAGCTTTTAATGAGATAACCGAGTCGATTTCTTTGGTTTGGAAGAAATCCGGTTTATCGCCACTGGCAGGTGCAAATTGCTCAATTTTCGGACCAGCATTGAAAGCCACATTGTCTTTATAGGCCGAAACAAGCTTATTTGGATTTTCCTCGGAAGTTTTGCGGATGAGTTTAAAGAGTGTCAGTTCTTTTTCTTCGCCATCAATAACATATTGACCGTTAAATATTTTATGACGACAGTGTTCTGAATTCACTTGCGAGAATCCAAAAACCTCACTATCGGTGAGTTTACGCCCTACTTTTTTACTTACATTGTTGAGGTATTCAATTTCGTCGGTACTTAATGCCAGACCTTCCTGATCGTTGTAGGCAGCAATGTCGTCGATGTATAAGATTGGCTCAGGCTGTTTGTTTATGGTGAATATATCCTGATTCAATCCCGAGTAGATGCGCTCAAGCATTGGGTCGTACTCAAAACCACCCTGAACCGATGGGGTAGGAGGCATTAAACGAAACTCTTCTATACGAATAATGCCGCTGATACCCATGTTTTGAGTTATTTCAACGGCATTTGTACTCCATGGAGTAATCATTTCGCGGCGCGGACCGACATAATTTCCTTCGATTTCCGTTAGGTTTGTCAATTTTGCTTCGCTAAATAGCCATTCTAATTTACTAACATCTTCGTTCGTCAAATTGCTTTTGCTTTGAACTACAAAAACATGTTGGGCGGGAGTCTGAAAAAATTGAATCATTTTTTGTTTGTTGAAGTTATTGGAGTCTGTTGAAGAGTAATTTGTTTGTAAATCAATGATTTGTATTTTAAATTATGCGTCTTCAATTTACCTGCAAAGATATGAAAATTTTATGAAGCCGAAAAATTGTTTTTTCGGAATTATGCAGTGAATTTTGAAACTAATATTGGGATACGTTCAGATACAGTATGACGTAAATGGATTTTTTTGAAAAGTCAGGGAGCTAACAATGTGAATGGAAAAACAGGAATGTTTCTGAAAATAGTAAATAGGATAACTGTATATAATACAATCAATGAGAAGTATCTGTTTGTCTTTAAAAAAGTGTAAGGTCTGAATCTTTTAATATTAAGGGTAAACAATAGAATGTCAATTACGATAGCGGATAAAATGATACCTACCAGTGGATTATAAGAAAAAACATCTTTAAAATTGAGATTCAAGAATGAGGGTGTAAACATTCAATACTTAATTAACTCCCTGACTGAATTCGCCTTTTTATTACTATTTATACAAGCAACCCCAAAAGTACAACTGCAGACTTTTGGGGTTGTGGTTTTTTTATGCTTTCAGTTTATGGAAACTAAAATATGATATTGAGAGTATGCCTAAAAACAGCAATGGCATAATTCCGTTAAGTATCGGGTCGCCATTTGTAAAGTGGGCTATACTTGCCGAAATAAATGTTATGGCAAAACCTGCATATGCAAAATCTTTAAAAAACTTTGGTACAAATGGAAGAATAAGCACTAGAGCTCCTAAAATTTTTGCAACTCCCAGTTCTATTCTGAAAAAATCAGGGAAACCCATTTTTTGAAATCCTTCTATACCCATTGGGCCAAAATAGCTATAGCCACTAAAAAGCATCATTAATGTTATTATGCTTGTCGATGCCCAATAAAAAATCTTTGTTGTTTTCATTTTGTTTAAAATATTTTAGTTCAAAAGTGAATAATGATACATGTAAAATGTAAAAACTTTTTAATTATGATAATTACAATAAATACATAAACAATGCATGTGCATAAAATGTTTGTGTTCTGAAATTAATAATATAAAAAGTTTAAATTGCAATTAACCTGTATGTTAGTTAATAAGGTCGACAGAAAAGTATTGAAAGAGCAACTCCAAAATGAAACGTTCAAACGACGCACGATTTCATTTTACAAGTATTTTGAAATTGAAAATCCTCAGGAATTCAGAGATGAATTGTTCCGGAAATGGACAGAGTTTAACTGTTTTGGAAGAATTTACGTGGCCCGTGAGGGTATTAATGCGCAAATGAGTGTGCCTGAGCATCATCTCGTAGCGTTCTTAGCTTATTTGTATTCTATTCCGGCATTGGACCAGTTGCCTATTAAATATGCCATTGAAGATGATGGTAAGTCGTTTTATAAATTAACGATAAAAGTACGCCCGAAAATTGTGGCCGATGGCCTAGAGCATGGTACTTATGATCTTTCACGAGTTGGGAGGCATTTAACAGCGCTCGAATTTCATGAAGCGCTCGACGAGCCCGGAACGATTGTGATTGATATGCGTAACCATTACGAAAGTGAAATTGGTCATTTTAAGAATGCTATTTGTCCGGATGTGGACACTTTCAGGGAGGAAATTCAAATGGTGGTCGATGATTTTAAAAATGATAAGGATAAGAAGTTCTTACTGTATTGCACCGGCGGTATTCGATGCGAAAAAGCCAGTGCTTTTTTGATAAACGAAGGTTTTGAAAACGTATCGCAGTTGTATGGCGGCATTATTGAATATGCACAACAAATAAAAAAACTGGGAATAGAATCGAAATTTTACGGTAAAAACTTCGTTTTCGATGAGCGCCTGGGCGAATCCATAGATGGTCAGGTGATTTCCCGTTGCCATCAGTGTGGCAAACCTGCCGATACGCATACCAATTGCGCCAATAACGATTGTCATTTGCTGTTTATTCAGTGTGCCGAATGTGCTCAAAAATACGATGGCTGCTGCGGTGAAGAATGCCAGACTATTTTCCATCTGCCCGACGAAGAGCGCAAAAAATTACGCTTACAACATGTTGATAAATATGCTGACAGTAAGATTTTTAAGAGTCGGTTGAGACCGAAATTGAAAGCATTATAGAAAATTGCAGGAATTTAAATGTTCAATTCATCAACATTCCAATTTTCTGGATTTTGTTCAATATAGCCAGCAATACCCCGAAATTCGTCATAATCGCGAATTACCCTGTCGTGATAGCGTGCCTGTCAACTTTGATGGGAGATTCGAAAGAGCAGGGCATTGAGAGGGTCGTACATAGCGTGAAACAAAATTAGGATAGTAGGATTTTTACACAAAAAAAGGGGTTCATTTATTTGAACCCCTTCATTAGTTATATTTTTTTATAAAGTTAGCAAATACGCTGCTGCCTTTTTCAATTACTTTTTTGATTAAAATGCAGGAACAACACCGTGCTCAACAGCGTATTCTTTAATGAGGTCAA
>JBLIZK010000348.1:0-6150 GCA_048859825.1 Paludibacter sp. | reverse complement strand
ATATTCAGGCATTCTACTTTTTAGAAACGTTCAAAAACGTTCGTACCGATATGGGTGAATTGGATGGGTTATGGTTCAAGATGTATGTTGGAATTTCACGTGCCAATTCATCTTTAAGAGTTTTGAATACTTTGAATGAATCAGACTTCGCCGACAAAAAGGTGCGTCAGGCAGAAGTAAGATTCCTACGTGCACATTTTTATTTTCAACTGAAAATATTGTACAAATACATTCCATTTATTGATGAAAATGTTGCAGTAGCTGATTATGCCACTGTATCAAACAGAGCATTGACAAATGATCAATTGTGGGACAAAATTGCGGCAGATTTTCAATTTGCAATTGATAATTTACCAGCAGTACAAACAGAAATTGGTAGAGCAAATAAAGCTGCTGCAACAGCCTATTTAGCTAAAACAAGATTATATCAGGCATACGAACAAGATGAAAAAAACAATGTAACAAACATTAACAAAACAAAACTTCAACAAGTTGTTGATTTGATTAATACTATTCCTTCAACTTATGGTTTAGTTGATGATTATGCCGATCTGTTTACTCCCGGAGCAACTGAAAACGGAAAAGAATCATTGTTCGCTGTTCAGTTCTCAAATAAAGGGGATGGAACTCAGTTCGGTCGCTTGAATTTTGGCGATGTATTGGCAACTCCAATGGGTATTGGTTGTTGTGACTTCCACAAACCAAGTAAAAACCTGGCGAATGCATTTAAAACAGATGCTAATGGACTTCCACAATTTGATACATACGATGCAACACCTCTTGACTTGACTACTGATAAAGTTGATCCAAGATTAAATCATACGATTGCTATACCTGGTCACCCCTGGAAATATGATCCAACAACAATTTATGAAGCCAGTTGGAATCGCACCCCGGATGTTTATGGCGTTTATGCTTCATTAAAAGAAAATGTTTGTAAGACCTGCTATACTCAGGTTGGACCATTCTACGGTAACACTAAAAACCGTATAATTCTTCGTTATGCTGATGTATTGCTTTGGAAAGCTGAAGCATTGATAGAAATAGGTGGTAAGGGCAATCTTGAGACAGCGCGTGGCATCATTAATGATATTCGTACAAGAGCTCAAAATAGTACTGCTCATCTAAAATTGGCTGACGGGACTTACGAATCAACATTTAATATCGGAACATATCCGGCTGTAGGCTGGACTCAAGATTATGCTCGCAATGCAATGCGTTGGGAAAGAAGACTTGAGCTGGCTATGGAAGGTAATCGATTCTTTGATTTAGTAAGATGGGGCATTGCTGATACCTATATGAATGCCTATTTTGCATCAGAAAAATCTAAAATTGCATATCTAAAAAATGGGTTATTTACTAAGAATCGTGATGAGTATTGCCCGATTCCTGATAATCAAATGAGATTTAGTAAAGGAATTTATGTACAAAACGCCGGTTATTAATTGTTTTATCATAAAAATTCAGAAAAAATGAAAAAATATATAAATATCTATTTATTGCTTCTTGTGTTACCATTTCTTGCAATAAGTTGTGATGATACAAACGATTACAGTGCTGTAGCACCAAAAGTGCCAACTGTAAGTAATTTACAATCTACTTTAGTAGGTGACAGTGTGAAGCTGACCTGGAATTTACCAGCTGGATTTGATACTCTGATTGTCACTGTAAAAACAAATGATGGCGAAGTTCCTTTAAAAAATAATGCAACATCATTTACATATGGAGTTATTCAAACGAACAAAGATTATGGGTTTACTATAAAGTTGAGAGATACTAAAGGAAATATTTCATTAGGTCAAACAGCCCGAGTTAATCGTTCTGGTGCACAAGCTGTAAGTAATATTGCTGCAGTTCAAAATAATACAGATGTAGTATTAACGTGGACTGTACCAACCGGGATTACCGGAATTACATTGAGATATGGAAGCAATACTATTAATCTTGCTGGTACTGTAAGTACTTATACAATTTCTAATGCAGCAGTTGGAAAATACACATTCAGTTTTGTAACAAACAATAGTGACAATAAACCTTCAAATACAGTGTATTTTGATTTCAAAGTGGGCTCAACAATTGTAGCTTATTTAGGGATCTATGCGGATAAATCAACTTTGCTTTCTAGTGGAGATGATGATGAAATCGCAGCAGCAAACTGGTTATTTACGAATTATCCTACTTCAGTCTATATTTCATTCGATCAGATTAAAGCCGGTACGGTAGATTTATCAAACTATCGCGTAATATGGTGGAATAGGGATGTACCTACAGGTTCAGCTTTACCTGCAATTAGTTTGGATGCAGGAGTCTTGGCCAAATTGACAAAATTTCATAAGGATGGTGGTAATTTCCTATTTAGCACCTATGCTATTCAATATTTATGGTCAATGGGTAGAATGACAACTGCTTATAAAATGGGAATAGATAATGGTGCAGGTGGTTATAACCCAGATGTTTGGGGAGTAGGAGTAAAAATAGGAGTACATGATCAACGCTCACATCCATTGTTTAAAGATATTGCAATTACTACTTCAAACGGTGGTTTTCCTGTAATTGGTGCCGGATGGAAAGAAAATCATAACTGCGTATTGATGGAAATGCCTGCTTATTATAATCTTGGTAATGGTGATGAAATGGCTTATGTCAGGTTTACTACTGAAAACAATTTGAAATGGTTAGGTGTGTGGGATGGCATTGGAGATTATTTTATGTGTGGTGTTTTTGAATTAACCCCGAAAAATGATTTTCAGGGAACATCAATTAATATTGGAATTGGCGGCATTGAATGGCATGTTAATGATGTAACAAACCCATACCAATCAAATATTGAGAAATTGTATAAAAATGCAGTAGATTATTTAAAAACAAAATAGTTAGTTTTCTCAGGTAATAGGTATTTTTTTTATTCTTCCGGGGATTAATCCCCGGAAGAACTTTTATTAAACCAATATAAATCAGATGAATAAATCACATGTAATTATATTTCTTTTTGTCTTGATGGTATCCACATCGTGTAAAAAAAATGAACCGATAATTGATATTATCGACAATTCTCTTGTTACACTTTCAGAGTCAGATTATCGACCTGCATTTCATTTTACGCCTCCACTACATTGGATGAATGATCCTAATGGAATGGTTTATTACAAAGGTGAGTATCATTTGTTTTATCAATATAATCCCGGAGCAAGCACTTGGGGTCCAATGAATTGGGGTCATGCAGTAAGTGCCGATTTATTTAATTGGGAGGATTTATCCATTGCTTTAACACCTGATAATCTCGGTACTATTTTTTCAGGAAGTGCTGTAATTGATTCATTTAACACAGCAGGATTTAAAACAGGTGAAGAATTACCTATGGTAGCTATATACACAAGTGCCGGAAATACTCAGTCGCAAAGTATGGCATACAGTAATGACAAAGGTCGAAACTGGACAAAATATGCAAATAATCCTGTATTGCCTAATCCGGGAATCAATGATTTCAGAGATCCTAAAGTATCGTGGTATGCTCCGTTAAAGAAATGGATAATGGCTTTAGCAACAGGTAGTAAAATTAGCTTCTATTCATCTCCGGATTTGAAAAACTGGACTTTTGAAAGTAATTTTGGTGTTGGTTTTGGTGCACACGGGGGTGTTTGGGAGTGCCCTGACTTGTTTCAAATGCCGGTTGAAGGTACAAATTTTAAAAAATGGGTGCTTTTAGTAAGTATTAATCCGGGAGGCCCGAATGGGGGTTCGGCAACTCAATATTTTGTTGGCAACTTTGATGGGAAAACATTTACTGCCGATTCGAATGTTACTTCATGGGTCGATTATGGAACTGATAATTATGCCGGGGTTACTTTTAGCAATATGCCTACCACAGATGGTAGGAGAATAATGATAGGTTGGATGAGTAACTGGAATTATGCAGGTTCTGTTCCTACTACTTCATGGCGAAGTACAATGACAGTACCAAGAGTTGTTTCTTTAGTTCAAAATGAAAATAATTTTAAATTGAGATGCAATCCGGTTGATGAATTGAAAAACTATAGAAATCAATTGAGCTCTGTAATTCAAGGCACTAATAAAAATATTGATTTAAAAGATAATGATGTCATAAAATCGGGTAGTTATGACCTGAGTTTTGTTGCGGATTTATCAACAACCGATAGTTTGAGAATCACAACCGGTAATTTGTTGGAGAGGCTTTTAATAACTTTCTGCAAAAAAACAGGATCTGTTTCTATTGAACGTAGTCATTCAGGATGGATCAATTTTAGTAATTTCTTTAAAGAAAATGTGAATTGTACTTCATTAAATCTGGATGCAGATAAAAAACTTGAAATCAGAATGTTAGTTGATAAAACATCTGTAGAATTGTTTTGGAATCACGGTGAAAACACAATGACAGCTTTATTTTTTCCCGTATATCAATATAATTTTTTGAAACTGGATGGTAATACTACATCTACTTTTATTAGTAATCTTACCTTGAATGGAATAAATAAAAGTTTGAAAAGGTAATTGTTAATAATCAGTATTTTATGAAAAAAACAACAACTATTTTATTGGCTTTGCTTGTCCTTATAAGTTGTAAGTTTAAGGATAAAGACATTATTAGTGAGACTTCACTATCTTACCCCAAAATACACTATTCATCAACCAATCACAATGTAGGTGCACCGGTGGCTTTGATTTTTCATAATGGTATATATTCATTATTTTATAAGGAATTTACGCTCGATAAAAAACAAATTTGTTCAACTTTTCTGACTACCAGCAAAGACATGATTCATTGGCAACCTGCACAGAAGTTGTCTCTTGGTGGCACGAATTCAAATATCCTAAACCGAACAATAGTTTATGATTCTAAAAAAACAACTTTTTATGCGTTATTTATAGTCGATTCGGATAAAAATGAAGAAAATAACAATGCCCATTTTCAATTGGCATATAGTACCAATCAGGGCAAAACATGGAGTGAGAGTCCTGAAAAGGTTGAATTTCCCATTCAGTTTAAAAATGAATGTAATCCATCAGTTTGTTGGGTCGATATGATTGGTAAATGGGTGATGACTATTGTTGATGATCAAACTGTAAAATTCTTTTCGTCAACCAATCTTACGAAATGGAAATTTGAAAGTTCATATGAAAAAGAACTTCAATATACAACTAATATATGGTTGAAGGCAAGTATATTTCCTATAAATAAAGGTGCAGATTGGGTCATGCTTGTAGATCAGGAATTTGTAAACCCACGCGATGGGTCGTCGGTACAATATTTTATTGGAACTTTTGATGGTCAGAAATTCACTTCCCCAATTTCAACAAAATCGCTTTGGTTAGACTACGGAAAAGATAATATTTATAATGTTATTTGTGCAGGATTAACTCCAACTGCCGATCCATTGGTGATTGGTTGGAAGAATAATATTGATTACACCCTGATAGGTAGCATGAAACCATTTTGGGGCAGCTTTACTACTCCAAGAATCCTGTCAATTGATTATTATTCCGGAACAAAAATATTGGTCTCAAATCCAATTGTAGTAAAAGCTGAGGGTAATCCTATTTTGTTGACAAATTTTAATGTTGAAGAAAAACTTGATATTAGTTCAAAAATAAAAATTCCTATCACTCCTTCAGTCATTACATTGAAATTTAAAACAAGTGAAAAGACTCGCATAAATTTTCCTTCCAGGTATGGAATTCAGTTCGAAAATGATAAGGCTGAAAAACTAATTGTAGGTTACGATGCATTTAAAGAGTGGTATTTTGTAGACCGTAATAATTTTTCTAATGTCAAAGACAATTCTCAATTTAAAGGAATGGATATAATGCCTTCGTATAATTCTGACTCAATTATGATTATGAAGTTGATTTTAGATGATTCATCTATTGAGTTGTTTGCTGAAGATGGGAAACAGGTAATGACCGAAAATTTCTTACCTAAAAGCAAATTCAATAAAATCTCATTATTCGCAGAAAATGGTTTTATTGAGGTTGAAGAGTTGCATATGAATAGTTTAAAACCAATCAAGGAACAAAAATAATATAAACATTTGTATCAAAATTACACAATATTGCAACAAAAATAACAGCATAACATAATATCTACATCTATTTTTGCAACGTAAATAGTAAACCCAATGTTTTAAAAATGAA
>JBLIZK010000347.1:0-2048 GCA_048859825.1 Paludibacter sp. | reverse complement strand
CGGGTGAAGTAATTGCTGAACAATACAAGAAAGCTGATGCACTGGTAAAATCATTTGGGTCAACGCTTAAAGCTCCATTTATGACTATTGCGTTCATGTCCTTACTTGTTATTCCAAAGTTAAAACTTAGCGATAAGGGCTTGTTCGATGGCAAAACCTACACATTTACAAATCTGATGGAATAAATACTGCAGAAATAACAAAAGCGCTACAATCATTTAACTTGTAGCGCTTTGTTGAATGGATATTTTAGAAATTACAATGAAAATTTGAGTCCCATAAAGTATGAACGGGGCAACGATGGGCCATAAATATAACCGGCATCACGATTTATGCCTGAATCAAAGTCTTTCTGAAAACTATTAAACACATTTTGTACTCCTGCATTAAACTGTAGCTTTGTAGCAGTCGATAACTGAAAATCGTACGAAACTTTACATCCCAAATCAAAAAACTCGGGTGTTTTTACTTCAGTATCATTTGCCGAATCCTCGGCATAATGCTGCATATACATAGAACCTGTATATGTTCCATTTAACGAAAGAGTTAGTTTTTTTACCGGTAAATATGAGAATGTCAGATAACCGTAATTGTTAGGTGTTCGATACATTCTGCGTGAAGCGGCTAATGTAGGGCTTTCGCTCCAGGTTTGCGCTTCCTTGTATTGGCTTTGTTGAATTGTAAAACCTGCCTGAATATTCGTTTTCACCGATGGTACTACTTTTAACTCAATATTTAAACCTTTTACCACAGCACCTGAACCATTTTTACGCATCAGAATAGTATTACCGATACTATCAGATCCTTCTTCGTGTAAGTAAAATACATTTTCAATATCAGTATAAAAAGCTTCAATTAATAAGTTAGTTTGTACTTTACCAAAATTTTGATAAAAATCAGTTGACAAACTAAAACTATTGGAGTATTCTGGTTTTAAATCCGGGTCCAGTTTTATTAACTGCACTTCGCCACCAACGGCTGTAATGTGTAAATCCTCGTCGAATGCCTGTGGAGCACGGAAGCCTTTAGCATATCCGGCACGCAAATTCACCCATTCGTATGGATTATAACGGACATTTATACGTGGACTGAATATTGGCTTTGAAATCAGATTATGTTTATCAAAGCGAAGCCCCAGTAACAAATTCAGTTTTTTGGTTTTCCATTCATTTTGAGCAAATACGCTGGCGATATTCACCATTTGGTCAATATCTCTGTCATAAGCCAATTGTTTGTCGACCAATTTATTATAACTATATTCAGAACCGATGGTAAATTGCGCAGGCATGAACAATAGTTTTTCCATTTCGTAAGCATATTGCGCACCACCCACAAAGGCTATATCATCGGTTTTACCATAAGCATTCGGGTCTTTTTGTGCTCCGTAATAGCTCTTTCTGTCAGTGTTTTGAGCAGAACTGAAAATACTGAAACGATGTTTGTATTCAGGCGAAAACACTTCCCACTTTATACCTCCGCTGTTAATATTGTGCTCAGTTTGTTCGGTAATATCCGCATCGTGAGCAGGTTTGTCCAATTTATTACCACCACGACGAAATTCACCTAAATTATGGTATTCAAAGGTTAGTTTGCTTTGTGTGCCTGTTTTATAAAACGATCGAAAACCGATATTTCGTCCTTCAAGCAAACCAAGCTCGGTAAAACCATCGCCGTTGGCATCCCATGCCTGACGTTGGCGGGTTGAACCAAAAATACTCACACCTGCTTTGTTGTCGGCAGATACCAGTGTTGCGTTCACATTCGTATTAATATCCGCTTTTGTACCTCCTACCAGCATGGTGCTATTATTTATTGTAAGCGAACTGTTAAGAGGTTCTTTTGTAATAATATTAATTGTACCCGCAATGGCATTTGAGCCAAACAATGCCGAACCACCTCCACGTACCACTTCCACACGATCAATCATGTTTGTTGGAATCTGTTCAATACCATATACACCCTGTAATGCACTGAAAATTGGTCGGCTATCAATCAATATTTGCGAATATGGTCCTTCTAATCCGTTTATTCGTACCTGTTGAAAGCCA
>JBLIZK010000346.1:0-4066 GCA_048859825.1 Paludibacter sp. | reverse complement strand
AGAATGTATATATTAAGTTTAAGTCAAATTTCAAGTTACATAATTTATTCAACAGATTAGTTGAAAAAATTGTAAATTCTCACAGAAGCATAAAAGAGTTATACGAAGCTCATTTCTGCTATACTATACCAGCATACGAGTTAGTTTTTATTATTAGAAAAAGAAATGTATAATCCGCTTGTTTCAATTGTTATCCCAACATACTGTCAGCCTGAATTTATAATACGAGCTGTAGAAAGTGCATTGATGCAGGATTATGAAAATATTGAAGTTATTGTTTCAGATGATAGTCCAGATACCCAAACAGAGATATTGCTTAAACCATATATTGAGAAAAAGAGTGTAACTTACAAACGTAACACTCCCCGGTTGGGGCGTGTGTTGAATTACAGGACTTGTTTATACGAATACGCTAAAGGTGAATGGCTTGTTAATCTGGACGGTGATGATTATTTTATTGATAAGAGTTTTATTTCGTCAGCAATTAACGCAATAAATGGTGATCAAAGTATTGTTTTTGTAATTGCAAATGGCACTATCAGCTACCCGGGTGGAGAAAAGATTGAGAAAAGAATTCCAGGTAATTCAAGTCCGTTTTTAAAAATTAGTGGCAGAACATACTTTAATAATTTCAAAAGAAAGAGAGGCTTTTTTCATCTGACGATACTTTATAACACTGAACTTGCCCGAAGTATAGATTTTTATAGAATGGATATTTTGTCTGCAGATATTGAATCTATACTACGTCTATCACTATTAGGCAATGTTGTATTATTAGATAGAAACGTTGGCGTATGGAACTTACATAGTAACAATACATCATCTACAGCCACATATTCCCAGTTTATGAACAATCTATTGTGGATAGACTCAGTGCTTGAGTTTGGCAAAAACTATCAATATATTTCAAGATTTGCATGTGTTGAATGGCGCTATTTTGTTAGAAACAATGAACTTACAGGGTACATTTTATCTAAAATCAAAAACTCTGAGAAAAAAGAAAAAAAGAAAATCATATTCGGCTTTCTAAAAAACCATCCTACAATTTTCTTTTTTCCAGTATTTTTAAAAAAACTTATTCAATATCTGATATCGAATAAATAATAAAACCATTTCCTATTTCGATATCAATGTTGAACTCTTAATTATATTGCCGTCAACAGATATCACAAGATTGTATACACCTGGTTTATCAACACCTACAATTCTATACCCAGATGAAGTTTCTTCTTTACTAAATCTAACTTCTTGACCTAATGCATTTATTAGGCTTATTTTCAAACTATTATTCGATAAATATTGATTTGATTTAATGTTAAATTCACTTTTAAATGGATTAGGATATACTATAATATCATCAAAACTTGGATTTGTATTTGCTGTATTTATATTATCTGAATACTTCAAATATACGTTGTCATAATACCCCAAACTTGTATTATTTGCATAAGCATTGTCTGTTGCAATATAGCTACCAGAAAACAGTCCGTAAATGTAAATATTGTTTTTGTAATCAGTTTTTATCGCTTTACCGTAATCATTTCCAAAACCAACTATGCTTTTTGCATTTTTTGCAATACCGGTTGTGTCGTATTTTGCATAAAACATTTCGTTGTAACCAGAAGCAGAATTTGTAAGTTCAATCGTTCCAAATTTTGTTGATGCTCCACTGTAATATCCTGTCACAAGAATTTCATCTCTAGTATTTACATCCAGCCCGTTAATTGAACTATTATTGGATGTATTAGTTGTCCCGGCAACCCATTGAACTACCCCATTCGTGTTAATTTTTGCCAGATAACCCGAATTTGAACTGCTATTGTTTTTCGAAAGGTTTAAATTATTAAAATTCATAGTAGAGCTAATATAATTTCCACACAAATACACATTACCATGTGAGTCACAATCAATACTATGAGCATCATCTTCTTCTATTCCTCCAAATTTGTTCGTCCATTTAAAATTTCCATTTTCATCAAATTTGCTTACAAAAACATCTTTACTACCATTGCTTCCAGTATTAAGAATCAATGAACCTCCGGCTAACATTGCACTACTTTTAAAACTACCTGTAACAAATATTGAATTGTCTTTATCAACTGTTAAAGCTGTACCTACATCATGACTGGTTCCTCCTAACATCGTTGCCCATAATGCATTTCCATTGCTGTCCAGCTTATATAAGAAAACATCCTGAGTGCCAGGTGTTGCATTTGCAAGGGATTTACCACAAAATGTAAACATTTGATCTTGAAAATGTCCTGTCACATAAATATTATTCTTACTATCAACAGCAACACCATAAAGAGAACTGCTATAATAGCTATTTGATGTTGTTTTAGCCCAAATAACCTTTCCATTTGGATCAAATTTCGCCAAGTACATTTTCCCATAATAATCAGGGTTATAAAGAACAATACTGCCAAATGTTAGCGTGCTTCCACTAAAATGGCCGCCAACTAAAATATTACCATCTCTATCCAAAGCAGAAGTTAAACCATATGCAAACTCATTTCTTGCAGATGTAAATGCCCATAGTACATTCCCTATCGAATCGTATTTTGCTAAATAAAACCGAGCATCTCCAGAGTATCCATGAGTTAATAATGTGGACCCAATTTGATAGTTTAAACCCTTAAAGTATCCGGTTACATATGTGTTGCCATTATTATCACAGACAATAGACTGAGCAAAATCATCACCAGGGCCACCTGCTCCACTCAACCATTTAAAAACAGGTTGTGCTGCGTAAAGATTAGAAATTGTAAAAATTGCTAATAAAAGAATTAAGTGTACTTTTAGAATGTGTTTGTTTGTTCTCATAATTCTGATTTCGATTATTTAACATTAAGTAATATATTATGCGCAAAAATATGTAAAATAATTGAAATGCAAATTATCTGAATTAATTAAAACACTCATACTTTGTAACTTTCCCATTTCACTCATTTTCTTTATCTTTGCACTCCAATTTTCACATTGAATTATGACTGAATTTAAACGTACTACTGTTACTTCGGCTTTACCTTATGCCAATGGGCCGGTGCACATTGGTCACCTCGCGGGTGTATATGTGCCTGCTGATATTTATGTGCGCTACCTTCGCCTGAAAGGGGAAGAGGTTCTTTTTATCGGAGGATCCGACGAACATGGAGTACCCATTACCATAAAAGCCAAAAAGGAAGGTGTTACTCCTCAGGATATCGTAGACCGATACCACGGAATTATCAAAAAATCGTTTGCCGACTTTGGCATTTCGTTCGACGTATATTCGCGTACCACATCAACAACTCATAAGGAGCTGGCTTCCGAGATATTTAAAACCATCAACGATAAAGATGGATTTGTGATTCAAAGCAGCGAACAGTATTTCGACGAAACGGCCCAGCAATTTCTGGCCGACCGCTACATTACCGGAAAATGTCCTCACTGTGGCAACGAAAATGCTTACGGCGATCAATGTGAGTCATGTGGCACATCGCTGAATCCTACTGATTTGATAAACCCTAAATCGGCTATCAGCGGCTCGGCTCCGGTAATGAAAGAAACCAAACATTGGTACCTGCCACTCGACCAACACGAAGCGTGGCTGCGTGAGTGGATTCTGGAGGGTCACAAAGAATGGAAGCCAAACGTATACGGACAGTGCAAAAGCTGGCTCGACATGGGTTTGCAGCCTCGTGCAGTAAGTCGCGACCTCGACTGGGGAATTCCCGTGCCCGTGGAAGGTGCCGAGGGCAAAGTGCTCTATGTGTGGTTCGATGCACCTATTGGTTATATTTCGAACACCAAAGAACTACTTCCCGAATCGTGGGAAAAATGGTGGAAAGACCCCGAAACCCGTCTGCTTCATTTTATCGGAAAAGACAATATCGTATTTCATTGCATTGTATTTCCGGCTATGCTCAAAGCCGAAGGTTCGTATATTTTACCTGAAAATGTTCCGGCCAACGAATTCCTGAACCTCGAAGGCGATAAAATATCTACTTCGCGTAACTGGGCTGTGTGGTTGCATGAATATCTGGATGAATTCCCCGGCAAACAGGATGTGTTACGCTACGTATTA
>JBLIZK010000345.1:0-11663 GCA_048859825.1 Paludibacter sp. | reverse complement strand
ACGCTCTTCCGATCTCTTCTTTTTTACAAAGATACAAATTATTTGACAATAGGAAAAGCCGGAAAAAGTTCTTATACATATTGAATTGTTAAAGTATTCGACTACCTATAAGTAGGTATTTTGAGTATGCTATTAGCTCATAAGATGGTTTCATTCAGATTATATGATTAACTTTGTGTACAAATTTAAAACAAGGACTGCTTGCAGATTGTTAGAAAACAAAGAAAATAAACTAACAATGGAAAAACATACTAACGAAAATAAAACTGCATGGGTTGTGTTGATAACAGCACTTACCATGTTTGTTGAAATTTTTTACGGAATCACAACTAAGTCGATGGCTTTACTGGCCGATGGTATTCACATGGGTTCTCATGTATTTGCCATAGGTCTGAGTTGGGTGGCTTATGTTGCAGTTCGTAAACTCGAAAAACGGAAGTCATTTAATGGCAATAGTTCTAAAATACTCACATTATCAGGTTATAGCAGCGGACTAATTTTACTGCTTTTTGCCTTTTTAATTCTTGTTGAAGCTGTGGAGCGTGTGTTAAACCCCCAGTTAATAAATTATTCCGATGCCATTTTAGTTGCTATTATTGGCCTGGTTGTAAATATTGTGAGTGCATTTTTGCTACATCATGACCACGATCATACTGACCACAACATTAAGGCTGCTTACTTACATGTTTTAGCCGATGCTTTAACAAGTATATCGGCTATTGTCGGATTAGTTGTAGCACGTGAGTGGAATTTTCCGCTTATCGACCCACTGGTTGCTATTGTTAGTTCATTTGTAATTATAAAATGGTCGGTTGGTTTATTAAAATCCACAGGCAAAGAGTTGATTGATATAAAAGAAAGTTGAAATGTCGAAAAAGGCCAGTTATTTATCGGAGTTAGAAACAGGAAGCGAAGCCTATATCACCAAAGTGTTAGGCTATGGTGCTTTTCGTAAACGCATCACCGAAATGGGTTTTGTAAAAGGGAAAAAGGTAAAGGTAATTAAGAATGCCCCTTTGTTAGACCCTGTTGAATACGAAATCCTGGGCTACAATGTATCGTTACGTCGTAGTGAAGCTGCTATGATCGAAGTTGTGTCGGCAAACGATTATCAGAAACACGAAAATGCTGATTTTAATGGTGTTATTGATGAAGATAAACTAAAACGTACGGCCATTAATAAAGGCCGAAAAATTAATGTGGCTTTGGTGGGTAATCCCAACTGTGGTAAAACCACCTTGTTTAACTTTGCCTCGGGTTTGCACGAACGGGTGGGAAACTACAGTGGTGTTACGGTGGATGCAAAGGAAGCGAATGTGAAAAAGTTTGATTATAGTTTCAGGGTGGTTGATTTACCCGGAACTTATTCAATTACTGAGTACTCACCTGAGGAACTGTATGTACGCCAGCATATTATCGAAAAGCATCCTGATATCATTATCAATGTAGTGGATGCTTCGAATCTGGAACGGAATCTTTTTCTGACAACTCAGTTAATCGACATGAATATTAAGGTGGTGATTGCCTTGAATATGTATGATGAACTTGAAAACAAGGGTGCCCGATTTGATTACAAAGCGCTGGGCGAAATGCTTGGTATTCCCATTATTCCCACTGTTGCGCCGCGTGGAGTAGGTGTAGACGATCTTTTTGCAAAACTCATTGAAGTGTACGAAGATAGAGATCCTATTGTGCGACATATTCATATCAATTACGGTCAGCGCATTGAAAAGCATATTCGCGATATTCAGACTGAAATTTGGAAAACACCTGCCATACGCGATCGTTTCTCTTCTCGTTTTGTAGCTATTAAATTGCTCGAAACAGATAAAACAATGCTCAATGAATTACGTGAGTATGCAAATTTTGAACAGATAAAAGAAGTTTCTGAGAAGGCTGTGCTGCAACTCGAAAAAGACCTGAATGAGAAATCGGAAACTATACTTACCGATGCAAAATACGGTTTTATTGATGGTGCATTAAAAGAAACCTACCGGGAAGGTAAGCCTGATAAGCGAAAGAAAAAGCGTGAATACGATGATTTACTCACTCACCGTTTTTGGGGCTATCCGATTTTTATTTTCTTTATGTGGTTGATGTTTCAGGCCACTTTTACGCTCGGAAGTTATCCAATGGATTGGATTGATAGCGGTGTGGGAATGTTGTCCGATTGGGTGCAGAAAACCATGGCCGAAGGTGCCCTGCGTGATTTGCTGGTTGACGGTGTAATTGGTGGAGTAGGAGGGGTAATTGTATTTTTACCAAACATACTTATACTTTTCTTTTTTATTTCGCTGATGGAGGATACGGGTTATATGGCTCGTGCATCATTTATCATGGATAAACTGATGCATAAAATAGGCTTGCATGGTAAATCGTTTATTCCATTGGTAATGGGTTTTGGATGTAATGTGCCGGCCATAATGGCCACTCGTACACTCGACAATAAAAAGGACCGTATACTTACCATGCTAATAACTCCATTTATGTCGTGCAGTGCACGTTTGCCGGTTTATGTACTTATTATTTCGGCTGTTTTCCCTGAATATCAGGGGCTTGTGTTGTTTGGGATTTATTTTATTGGTGTTGTGTTGGCCATTCTTACTGCTCTGCTTCTACGTAAAGTAGCCTTTAACAAAAAAGAGGTTCCTTTTGTGATGGAATTGCCTCCGTACCGAATTCCTACGCTGAAAAATACGACATTACACATGTGGTATAAGGGACGTGAATACCTGAAAAAAATGGGAAATGTAATACTTGTAGCTTCCGTATTAATTTGGGCATTGGGCTATTTTCCCACAAATGTAGATTATTCAAAAGATTATGATAAAGAGATAGTTGCAATACAAAACAATTCGCTTCTTACTGAGGTTGAACGTGCTGATAAAGTGAATGTATTGCAAATGGATCAATTGTCCGAACATCAGGAAAAATCTTACATTGGTCAGTTAGGTCATGCTATTGAACCGGTAATTGCTCCTTTGGGATTCGATTGGAAAATGGGAGTAAGCATACTTACTGGTTTGGCTGCTAAAGAGGTTGTAGTCAGTACAATGGGCGTGTTGTATCATTCGCAGGGGAATACTGCAAACGATACTGAAAGTCTGAAGTACAGGTTGAAAGACCAAAAGCACAATAGCGGAACACTCAAAGGCCGCGATGTGTTTACGCCTCTTGCTTCCATTGCATTTATGGTTTTTATTCTGATCTATTTTCCTTGTGTAGCGGTGATAGCCGCCATTCGAAAGGAAGCAAGTGGAGGTTGGGCTGTGTTTACAATGGTTTATACAACCGGATTAGCGTGGGTGTTGGCCTTTTTGGTCTATCAGATTGGAAGTTTTTTTGTATAATTGCTAAATGAAATCAACTATTATTCCGGCACTTATTTTTATTCTGAGTGCTTGTCAATCGCTTAAAATGACTACCGACGAAATACAATTAATCACAAATGCGGGAGTGGATGTGCCGTTCAGGGTATTAAAAGTAGATAACGAGGCTGATTCACTTATGTTACGTACCAAATCTAAAAATATTAATCTGAAAACCGACAGTTTGTTGATTCATACGTTTATAAAGCGATTGCATCTGACCATGGATGTGGAGTCGGGGGTAGGAATAGCCGCGCCTCAAGTGGGATTAATGCGGAATATCTTTTTATTTACCCGTCTTGATAAGCCTAATCACCCGATTCAGGTTGCTATCAATCCACGTATTCTGAATCATTCATCGAATACATTTTGTTTTGAACGTGATGGATGCCTGTCAGTCCCTGAAAAGAGCGGCAATACCCGTAGGTACGAGTGGGTTGAAGTTGAATACCAAACTCCTGAAGGACAAATCATTCGTGAACGTTTATCAGGTGCCAATCGAAGCGGCGATTTTACAGGAATAATCTTCCAGCATGAATTTGACCATTTGCAGGGAATTTTATATACCGATAGATTGTTTTAAGTTAATCTGAACTAAAAAACGCATTCAGTCAAATATTTGATGAATGCGTTTTTTAGTTTTATTCAGAACGAAATCAGGTGTTCATGCCACCGCAAACGTTTATTACCTGTCCGCTAACATAGCTTGATAAATCGGAAGCTAGGAACAATGTCACCGCTGCTACTTCGTCGGGTTTACCACCACGACGTAATGGAATTGCTTCGGCCCATTTCGCACGTTGTTCGTCGTTCAATGCATGAGTCATTTCGGTTTCGATAAAGCCCGGAGCAATAGCGTTAGCACGAATTCCGCGTGAACCAAATTCTTTTGCCACTGATTTTGCCAAGCCTATCATACCTGCTTTTGAAGCAGAATAGTTAGCCTGTCCGGCATTTCCTGATACACCTACAACAGAGCTCATATTTATAATGCTACCCGATTTTTGTTTCATCATAACCGGTGTACATGCATGTATAAAGTTGAAGGCTGATTTGAGGTTTACATTGATAACAGCATCCCATTGAGCTTCGCTCATACGCATCATCAAACCATCTTTTGTAATACCGGCATTGTTAACCAATACATCAATACGTCCGAATTCTTTCACAATTTCGTCAACAACAGTATGTGTTTCGTCGAAATTTGCTGCATTCGAAGCATAACCTTTGGCTTTTACACCCAGTGCTTCAATTTCTTTTTGTGTGTTTAGTGCATTTTCGTCGATGTTCAAATCGGTGAATGCAATGTTTGCACCTTCCGATGCCAGTTTAAGTGCAATTGCTTTTCCAATACCGCGTGCTGCGCCTGTTACAATGGCCACTTTTCCTTCTAATAGTTTCATTTTATTTCTTTTAAATAAATATTTAAATGAGATTATTCGGTTTGTTTTTTTGCAAAAACACGCAAAGATAGCATTTTTTCCTAATTAATCAGGCGAAAACTGCATATTTTGCGTGTTTGTGTGCAGAAAATTTTTGAGAATGGATTATGAATTAGCCATTAATTTATTAGCTATTCATACTCAACAGAAACTCATCGTTGTTTTCAGTTCGTTCAATTCTGTCTTTAAGAAACTCCATAGCCTCAATTGAATTCATATCGGCCAGGTAGCGGCGCATAATCCACATACGGTTCAGGGTATCCTGATCGTGCAATAAATCGTCGCGACGTGTACTTGACGCCATAATGTCCACAGCAGGGAAAATACGCTTGTTAGCCAATTTACGGTCGAGCTGTAATTCCATATTACCGGTACCTTTAAATTCTTCAAAGATAACTTCGTCCATTTTTGAACCGGTTTCGGTTAGCGCAGTTGCAATAATTGTTAAGCTACCACCGTTTTCGATGTTACGTGCCGCACCAAAAAAGCGTTTTGGTTTATGTAAAGCATTGGCATCCACACCACCCGACAGGATTTTTCCTGATGCAGGCGAAACGGTATTGTATGCACGGGCTAAACGTGTAATTGAATCGAGTAGAATAACTACGTCCTGTCCACATTCAACCATACGTTTTGCTTTTTCGTGTACCATGCTTGCCACTTTTACATGGCGTTCAGCCGGTTCGTCGAATGTTGACGATACAACCTCAGCACGTACGCTGCGAGCCATATCTGTTACTTCCTCCGGACGTTCGTCAATCAATAAAACAATCATATACACTTCCGGATGATTGGCTGCAATGGCATTTGCAATATCTTTCAGCAATACGGTTTTACCTGTTTTTGGTTGAGCCACAATAAGTCCGCGCTGACCTTTTCCGATTGGCGAAAATAAATCGACTACGCGGGTTGAGAGCGTATCGTTTTTTCCACTCGTCAGGTTGAATTTTGTGTCAGGGAAAAGTGGCGTAAGGTGCTCGAAAGGTACGCGGTCACGTACATATTCGGGCGAACGGCCATTGATTTTATTAACTTTTATAAGCGGGAAGTATTTCTCACCTTCTTTTGGTGGGCGAATAGCACCATTTACAGTATCGCCTGTTTTAAGTCCGAATAGCTTAATTTGCGACTGTGATACATAAATATCGTCGGGTGAAGCAAGGTAATTATAGTCGGCCGAACGAAGAAATCCATAACCATCAGGCATCATTTCCAATGTACCGGTGCCTTCCAGAATGCCATCGAAATCGAATTGACGTTCGGGGCGGTTGTGTCCATTGTTGAATTTTGGTCGGTTATTGTTTTCGTTATGTTTCGGGCGGTTGTTCGGGTTCTCCTGTGCAACAGGAGCAGTGCTTGTTTGCGCTGTCTCAGCTTCTACTGCTTCAGTAGCTATATCGTTATTGTTGTTAATCTCAGTATTCTCTACTGAATTTGTTTCAGCAACGTTTTCTAAGGTTGAATCTGCAGGTACAACTTTTGCTGGCTTCACAGGCTTTTTAAAACGCTCGCGCATTTTCTTTTGCGTAGTTACATCAGCAGTTGTATCGGCTTTCTCTTCTACTTTTATTTCTGTTACTGGTGCCTCAGGAGCTACAGTTGCTTCGAATGTAATTTCGGGTGCTGTAGCTTCGGAAACTACAGTTTCTGTTTTAGCATCGGCTTTTACTGGTTTTTTGCCTTTTTTTGCTTTTGAAGCATCTGGTTGATTTTTAGGCTTTTGTTCGGTTTTTGGTTCGCTTTGAACTTCGTTGGTTGTTTCTTTTACGTTGTTTGTAACGGGTTTTACCGGTTTTTCAGCTTTTTTTGGAGGAGCAGGAGTTTCTGCCTTTTCAGTAGTCTCGGCTTTTACTTCTTGTTTTTGTTCGCCGTTTTTCTTGTTAAGCTGCACGCGCATGCGGTTTTTCTTGTCAGCTTGCGGTTTTTCAGTTTGTGTTTTTCTTTGTGCATTTACCTCAGCTTGTCTGTCGAGAATGTCGTAGATTAATTGCTCTTTTTTTACCGAATTGGATACTTTTAATCCAAGTTCGACTGCAATTTCTTTTAACGCTGACAGATCTTTCGCATTGAGTTGCAAAATGTTGTAATTTGTCATAAGTTGAATAAATAAACGTTTGGAAGGTACTTCCCTTTCGCAGGGAAACAACGTCATTTTTTTATTGAATAATTTTTTTGATTTATAATTTAAATGCAGGAAGCACTTATTTTGTTCGTGAGAAACATTGCAAATTTACAATAATATTCTTAACGTACAATTTTATTGCCGTGAAAATTATTTTTTTTCACTTTATTAACTCAATTTCGAGTATTTCTGAACTGTTTTCGTCTACCGAAAAACGCTTATCTGCCTTTATACCAACTACCCACATGATTTTTTCGCCCGAAAGCAAAACAAGTTGCTTCTCTTTTTCAAAACGGTTCATTTTCAAATTTGTGAACAAATCGCTCAGTTTTTGTTTGCCATTTAATCCGTATGGGTAAATTATATCGCCCTGTTTCCATGTTCGTAAGCGTAGTGGAAATTCGGCTTTTGAAATATCTATAGTCAGTACTTTATTATTTCTGATAATTTCGGAATTGACTGTCCGCTTTTTTATTTTCAAATGAACTGGCTCAAATACTTCAGAGTCGTTTTCAGAAATCAGACAATCGTAATTTTCAACAGCTGAGTTGTCTGATACGATGATCTTATCTCTGTCAATCAGTGCTTTATGTGTTTCTGAAAAAAAGAGGCTGCCGGTGTTAAGTATCTGAAAATTAGAAATCCTTTGAATAGCATCGTTTGAAAAACCGTATCGATTAAGAATTTCAAATAAAACAGTTCGTTTATATTCCAATAATCTCAACTTATTTAAATCAATTATCAATTGATGATTACGATGAATCGTAATTTGCTCAATGTCTGAGTTGATTTGTTTATCATAAATTGCCTGAACTTCCTTAAAGCGTTCAATATTTGCCGTTATAGTGGTTTTAAACGATGGATTTATCTTTTCAATCGCTGGTATAATCAGGTTGCGAAACTGATTCCGGTTATAATCGTTCTGAAGATTCGACGAATCGGTAACATATTCCTGATGAATGCTTTGTAAGTATTGTTCTATATCTGATCGTGAAACACAAAGTAAAGGGCGAACGATATTCTGATTTTTAACGGGTATTCCGGTAAGTCCTTTTATGCCTGTACCACGTGTAAGATTCATGAGTAGAGTTTCTGCATTATCGTCAGAATGGTGTGCTACGGCAATTGCTTCGGCATTGGTTTGCTGTAATAGTTCGTTGAACCATGTGTAACGAAGTTCGCGGGCGGCCATTTCAATGGAAATTGACCGCGTGTTGGCAACTTCAATTGTATTGAACGAGGTTTGAAAAAAAGGTAATTGCAATTTTAGTGCAAGTTCACGTGTGAAATTTTCATCGCGTTCAGATTCATTTCCCCGCAGGTTGAAATTTACATGAGCAATTATGCATGAGTATCCTAGCTGTTGAAGTATATATACCAGCGCTACAGAGTCGGCACCACCACTCACACCTACAACAACCTTTGCATTTTTAGTCAAAAGATTGTTGGAGTCAATGAATTGTTTAATACGCTCTGTCATATTTGATTACAATATATTTTTCTTTTGTGCAGTAGTGTAAAACTCCTTCAGGTAAAACGGCTCATAATAGGCTACATCCGCAAAAATACCTTTTTTGCAGGCATCCATGGCAGGCCGTATCATCATCTCAGCTTTGGGTACAATTTGCTCAATGAAACGGGCATTCGGGTGTGTTAATGTGTTTTTGCATTTATCGGCTCCATTCCCGAAAAAATAAATTATCTGTTTTGAAAGTAAATCGTTGTATGAATTATCGTCAATAATATCGGCAGATGTGCCTCTTACTGTTTCTCCGTTAGCATTAAAAAAACACGTATAAGCTTCCATTCTTCGGGCATCTATCATCGGACAAAATAAAGCTTCGGAGTTACTTCCAACCAATTTACGAGCCATTTCGAACATCACTTCAAGTGAATTTAATGCGATTAACGGTACATTCCAACCATAACATAAGCCCTTGGCCGTCGACACTCCGATACGAAGTCCGGTGTATGAGCCGGGACCTCCACTTACCACCACTGCGTCCGGTTTTTGGGCGTATTGTTTCAGCGCCTGAATTGCTTCGTCGATAAACGGACTCAGTAGTTCTGCGTGGTTCATGCCTTCGTCGTTTATGCGGGTAAACACACATTCGCTGTCGATGCTCAGAGCTACCGAGCACACGTTTGTGGAAGTTTCAATATGTAATAAAACCATTGATTTTTTTTCTAAAAAAAATGAAAGCGCAAATTTACACAACTTTCGCCAATTGTAAGCTCAATTTATATATGCTGAAATGCAATAAACGAGCTTATGTCGGAAAGTAATGTAAATTTACGCTTTTGAATACTTATATTATAGTACTAATTTACCAGTTTTTTGTCGATGGCATAGTGTGTAAGTTCTACATTGTTTTTTACATTCAGTTTCTCGAAAATTCTTAATCTGTAAGTAAAAACAGTGGATATGCTCAAACCTAATTCTTCGGCTATATCTTTCGCTTTTATGCCCGATGCAATTTTAATAAGTATTTCGCGTTCGCGGTTCGAAAGTAAATCGTGAGGATCGGCATCCGATTCCGGAATTACATCAAAAGCCAGTTGCTCTGCCAACGAAGTGCTTATGTATCTGCCTTTTGTGCTGATTTTATGTATTGCTACCACCAACTCTTCCAAAGCAGTGTCCTTGCACAAATAGCCGGATGCTCCCGATTTGAGTGTTTTAAGCGCAAATTTATCTTCGGGGTGTATGCTAAGTACCAAAATATGAAGTTTAGGACGTAAAGCTTTAATATCCATCAATAAATCAATGCCATTTCTGCCGGGCATATTCATATCGAGCAACATGATATCGCACTCTACTTTTCTGATTTTATCAATGGCCTGTGCTCCGTTAGAGGCTTCACCCACCACTACAATGTCTGATTCTTCTTTCAGAATCATTTTTAGACCCTCGCGGATGATTTCGTGATCATCAACAATAAATACTTTGATCATAATAAGTATAATTAGTGTGGTTTTGATAGCAAGTATTAAATCAGGTTTACAATAGTTGCTTAAAATGTAATAATCTGTCGTATAGTTGCATATGTGAATACAATCAACCTATGCAAATATACAAATTATTTTATTTGTTACAATAATATTGTATTTTTTCACTGATGTTATTTTTGCCTTATTTTATAAATGACAATATATAATGTTTAATATGACAATTTTAGGGTTTTATCCCATAATGATATTTTCTTTGACAAAATGAATCATATCGAGATTGCTGCTTAACTTCAGATTCTCGAATATTTTTTTACGATAACTAAATACAGAAACTATACTTAAATTGGTTTTTAGTGCTATCTCTTTGATGTCCATCCCTTTATATAGCATTACGAGTATATTTGTTTCCAAATCAGATAGCTTTTGTAACTCGTCCTTTTCGCTGTAAATTGTTTTAAATGCCAATAATTCGGCATATTTACTACTAATGTATTTACCTGTTTCAAACGTTTTGTGTATGGCCGAAATTATTTCATCAATTGCAGTGTCTTTGCATAAATAGCCACACGCCCCAAGTTTATATGCTCTGAGAGCCGATCTGTCCTCGGGATTAATGCTCATTATAATAACTTTTATCTCCGGACGAATTGTTTGTAATTCAACCAATAACTGATAACCGTTTTTTCCGGGAAGGTATAGGTCAACAAGCATGATATCGCATGCTAAGGATGGTAGTTTTTCAAGTACCATTTCGGCTGATTTTGCTTCGCCCACAATATTGATATCCGGGTCTTCGTGAATGAGCTTTTTGAATCCTTCCAATACAATTTCGTGATCGTCTACTAAAAAAATATTAATCATATCAGCAGCTTTTATAGTTTTTTTGAGAGCTAAATAGTTTACTTATTTAGATAGTCAAATTTAAAATAGTAGTACGGTATTTACAAATCATTTTACCTGTAGTAATAACTATAAGCTGATTGTAATAATTAGTTTGATTAGCTGCTGTATCAATTCCCCTTGCTCAAAATAACTGTTGTTAATGTATTGATATATAGTTAAATGTGTGGGTTTTTGTTTCTTGGGTTATGTTGGTTGTAATAGTTTTCGCAGATGATCATTCAGTTGTTTCATGTTTGTGTGTTATTTCAAATATTATATGTGGATGAATAATGAATTAAATTGTTGGTATAATTGCCAAATTTAACATTGTGATAAATATTATTTAACATAATTGCTTGACTATTTGACCTTAAATATAGTGATAACTGATAGTTATTATGACAATAAATATAAAATTGATTACCAACTCAGACTGAATAGAATGTTCCTTTTGCGCCTGAAGTCATTAAATGGAAGCTGAATTTTGTTACAAGTGTTTTGAAGCTGCTCTGTACCAACTCAGAAAAAGTGATATTTCGGATGATGTTAGAATTTTCACAAGAGAACTGTATATTTCACCAGAAGCAGCAGTTTTAACAATGTTTATTGCCATCTCGCGTTTGTCTGCCGTAATAAAACGGTCAATATCTATGTTGCCCAGTTCAATATACCGTCCTAAATGAGTACAGATTGTGCTTGTTGAAAGGTTTCGTTCCTTTGCTATTTCATCAATACTTTTTCCTGCTTTATATAGCTCAAATGTAAGTTTTTGGGAATCCCCTTTTTGTTTTTTCTCACTTGTTGTGGCGCTTTTTTTGGCAGTTTTTCGAAGAGCTTTTAATTTCTCTATATCGGTTGTTAAGTTATGTTTTGAGCAGTAGTTGCGTATAGCTTCCA
>JBLIZK010000344.1:0-11617 GCA_048859825.1 Paludibacter sp. | reverse complement strand
TCTTCCGATCTCAATTAGTTACAACCCCGGTTGGAAAATACCCAATTGGGTAGCTTATGAGTTAACAGCCAGCGAAACGAAAGGCATGGAAGAACGTAACGACCATTTTGTACCGGATCCGAAATTACCCGAAAAATTATCAGCAACCACATCGGACTATAAAAAATCGGGCTGGGACAGAGGCCATATGGCACCGGCTGCCGATATGAAATGGAGTAAAAAAGCGATGAAAGAATCGTTTTACTTTTCGAATATCTGCCCGCAAATCCACAACCTGAATGCGGGCGTATGGAAGGATTTAGAAGAACAGGTAAGGGACCTTGCACAAGAAAAAAACCGGATTTATGTGGTTTGTGGCCCTATAGTGACAAAAAACTATTCGACTATCGGCAAAAGCAAAGTGGCCGTACCTGCTGCCTTTTTCAAAGTTTTACTACAACAACACAAAGGAAAATGGGAAGCAATTGCATTTATTATGGAAAACAAAAGCGGCCGGCGTCCGTTATCGACTTATGCGCTTACGGTGGATGAAGCTGAAAAACGAACCGGTATAAACTTTTTTGCATCGCTACCCGATTCAATAGAAAATGAAGTGGAGAAAAAAGTTGATTTTTCGAAATGGACAATTAAAACCAAACGATAATATACAAATAAACAGACGATTATGATTAAAAAAGTTTTTACTCTCGTTTTATTAACACTTACCTTAAGTGGATGTAACAAACTGATGCAAATAGCCAGTCAACTACCCAATATTAACACAACAATTCCCGGAGTTGTTACCAATAATGATAATATCTCAGGGCTAAAGAGTTCGTTGAATGTTGGCATAAGTAGTGCGGTAGGACTACTAGGACAAGAAAATGGATTTTTAAACAATGAATCGCTGAAAATTTTGTTTCCTCAGGAAGCCAAAGCAATAATCGACAATATAAAATACATCCCCGGTGGAGAAGAATTAGTAAATAAAGCAGTAGTATCGCTCAATCGTTCGGCTGAAGATGCAGTAAAAGAAGCACTCCCGATTTTCAAAAATGCCATAACATCCATGTCAATTAGCGATGCAACCGGTATTCTTTTTGGTAACGACAATGCAGCTACCGAATATTTGCGCAAAACAACATATACGCAACTAAAAAGCGCTTTTGCGCCCAAAGTAAAACTGTCGCTCGACAAAGCTCTGGTAGCAGGCGTATCGACAAGCGAAACCTGGAATTTGCTTACTACAAATTACAACAAAGCGGCTCAGAGCACCATTGGCAGTATAGCCGGACTGAAAACTGTAAATGTGAATATTGAAGAATATGTGACCAACAAAGCACTTGACGCATTGTTTGTTCGCATAGCAGCCGAGGAAAAAGAAATACGAACCAATCCTGCTGCCCGCATTAACGATATTTTAAAAAAAGTATTCGGACAACTTGATAAGAAAAAATAGGAACGCTTCCTTATTTTAACACCATAAAACCCACATCAGGTAAATTTCCATCGGCTTTGCGTGGCTTGAATAACTCATTTTTGTCCAAACTGATAAAACTGGCATCGGTCAGTACATTATCCCACTGAAAAGAATTATTACTAAGCGTGCAAAGCGCTGTATCAACCTGCACGATGTGACTGTTTCGCGGGCGATACGAAAGATTGTTTTTGAGTATATGTCCAAACCCGGGAACATCGGCTGTAAAATCGGCATTTCGGTTAAGCATATTATAGTTTGAGCTATTTTCGAACGCTTTATTGTGCTCCCAGGTACTTCCCGATGGATGGTGGTTGGAATAAAATCCGGATGCCTTGTTGCCTACGGCAATGCAGTTTTTAACAACATGCCCCTTGACTACAGCGGGCACACGTTCATCCTTTTTAAGCCCCCATCCTCCGGCCTTAAACCCATTTCCGTCGGCCAGACTTTTAAAACTGGCATCGTAACCATTGTACATAGCCCAGCAATTATCAAAAACAACAGTTTCGGCTGCGCGAATGCAGTCGTACCCATCGTCGCTATTGAACCAGGCCCGACATCCGCGAAACACATTGTTTATTGCGCCAGGTTGTGGATGGCAACCAAAACCATCCGAATTTCCTCCACGTCCACCTTCGGATGTATAATCGTAATTATTGTATGCATCGCAGTTGAGAATCAGATTATCAGAACCATCGGTCAGGTAAAAACCGATGGCCTGAGAATGATGCATCGCTAAATTTTCGTAAATATTATGGCTACCTTCATTGTGAATGCATTCCGATTGTGTATGTCCCTGCATAGTCACCTGTACACCTGTAATTTCGAACCCTTTTAAGTGAAGCCACGAGCCTGTTACACGGAAAGCCATTACACGCCTGTTCAGTGGTTTAACATTGCCAAAATCGAACACCGGACGTTCACCGGGATAAGCCAGATAATGAATCGGCTTCCCCTGTTCTCCGCTTTTATATAAATGATTCACTACAATATTAACCTTGAAATTTGAAAAGGGAACATCGGCCGCTAAACGATAAATACCTCCTCTGATAAAAACTGTATCGCCTGATTCTGCTATTTGCTGAGCCTTCATTAGCGATGCAAAGGGTTGTATTAATGTTCCGCTATCGGAATCATTTCCGGTTGGAGCGACAAAAACCGTTTTGGCAGACACAAACTGTATGCACAGCACCCACAAAATGATAAGCCCTAATTTATTCACAATCAAACTATTATTTTTTGAATTATAATTTTACAATTTTACGAAGAAAGGTATTCCCGTTATTCACAATTCTCACAAAATAAATTCCCTGCGACAACGGGCTTACATCGAGAGTAAAAGGATTATTATCTGTTGATGTATTTGCCATAATTATTTTACCCACTTTATCAATCAGCTCTATAGATGACTTCCCAGTAAGTGCACCCAATTCAACCACACAACTATTTTGCACCAAAGTTGGATAAATACGAATATTGGCTCCCAAAACATCCTCAACTCCGTTTGCCACATCAACCGATATAACACCCTCTGAAATTCGTGAAGTATTCCAAACCAAGCCAGTGCCCGGCACTGCAGGTTCGATAGCATCGAAATTACCCGATACTGCACCTGCGGTGAAAATGGTATAGCTCTTCCCTGCACTGAATGTGGTATTTAGTGCATTCATTTTTAATGTACCTCGAAGCGAGAGAGTTCCTGAAACCGTAAAATTATCGTTCGATATAGTTGTAACATCAACATCAACAGCCGATCCTGTAAGTAACACCAAACTACTGCCGAATGAAAGTGTACCAACTGAAGTTATTCCGGGGGCTAATCGGGCTCCGGAATTTAGCACAACTGACCCTGAAATTGCACCTGTACCTGCCAGAATAGCATTTGACAGTGAAACACTACCGGTACCCGTTGCACTACCGGTGGTATTAGTTACTGTTAGTTTACCACCCGACACAGTAAATGTCGAATTTATCTGATTGGCTCCACTCAATATCCAGTTTCCGGAACCTGTTTTGGTTATGTTAGCTCCGGACAATAAAGTTCCTGCATACAAAGCATCGCGATTATCAGTTCCAATGATATAAGTACCTGCTCCAACACTTGAACCAGCCACTCCGGCCAATGAACCTAATTTTACGGCGGTTGCACTATTTGCCGAACTTGAACCAACTGCCGAATAAGCAGCCATATACACTTTATTATTCAAATATATTTGTGCCAATGGAAATCCTGTTGTATTAGTAGTGAGTCTGAAATCGCCTCCATCGGCATCGGTAGTAACGTTCAGATAGCCTGTAAAAGCAGCACCTCCGGCAACCAAATCAGTACGAACGTAAGGAACATTAAAATAAAGCGTTCCTGCACCCGTAATGGTTCCCCGAATATCGCATCGGCCCGAAGTAATAAGTGTTGCATTTTTATTTTCGGGTATAACCAGATTCCATGAAGGACTTTGACCGTATGCAGTACTGTAATACATCACTAATTTTGCTCCGTTTTCCATCGTTATGGCGCCGGTGCCAAGTCCGTTGTTGTTCATTATAAGCGAGCCAAGTGCCAGAGTTCCTCCGGCAATATGTGTACCTCCTGTATAAGTATTAGCTGTTGATGCCGATAAGTTTAACTGACCCGGACCCACTTTTACCAGTTTTCCGGCACCTACCACATTGCCCGATACGGTAACTACTGCATTGGATTTTATTACGTTCAGTGTATCCACACCGGTAATTTGCATACCACGGTTGGTATTGGCAGTAACAGCATTCACCGATAGTTTTGAATTAATCATACTCAGGTTGGCAGGTGCAACCGCAGCCATACCAAGCGAACCGGCCACACCAGCATCGCTGAGCGATGCCACCTGAACATGAGCATTGTTCAAAATTGTTTTTCCGGTGTATGTATTTTTTACTGTTTCAATATTTAATAATCCGCTACCGGTTTTCTCCAGATTGGTAGTTCCGGCAATTCCACCAGTACCTTTTAGAACCATGGTGGCTGAATTATTTACGAAACTTATATTTGCTGGACTTAAATCATCGTTCACTACTATCGTTTTACTTACTGCAGCATCGTCAACGAGTACTGAATCGCCCGTCACAAAATAGGTAGGTGCTGAACTCAGTGAAAAATTACCCGACACAAAA
Organism: Paludibacter sp.; assembly: GCA_048859825.1. Lineage (GTDB taxonomy): Bacteria > Bacteroidota > Bacteroidia > Bacteroidales > Paludibacteraceae > Paludibacter. The sequence continues at coordinate 7,011 of JBLIZK010000344.1, read as the reverse complement.
TCCCATGCATCGCTTTCGGCACCTGTCCAATTCACTTTTGAGACAGTACGTACCGAACTCACAACAAGTTTAAGCGTATTATCTTCAATTTTCAGCACTACCGGCAGTCCACTTATGCCCTCAATATTAAAATTCTCAACCGCACCGGTAAATGTACCTGTCCACTTTAAAAGCGAATATGTACCTGTAGGCAATGTGCCACTTATTGTACTAACCACTATGTTATTAACACCGGAAACAGTTAGATTTCCATTCACAAGTATTGAATCGTTTTTATAAACCGACGAAGGTATGATATCAAAATGAAGATTGCTTTTGCCAGTAAGTGTCAAATTTGTATTTAGTGGAATTTTACCAAGTTTTGAAGCTTCAAGACCATTCCCCGGAGCAAGTCTTCCACCTTCAATATTCAAAGCAGGAAGCACAGTAAGTGGCGCATTTAACACTGCATTTCCGGCAAGCGTTCCCTTCGCCCTAACTTCTACCGGACTGGTAAAACTTCCGTTTAAAGTTAATGTACCTTCGTGTATAGTCGTTTTTCCGGTAAAAGTATGGTTCCCGTTAAGTATAAAATTTCCGTACATCGATTTCACGAGTTCCATGTTTCCACTAAATGCTCCACTTCCTGAAATGATGTAATCTTTTGCAAATGGATTCATTGCATAAACCTTTGAAGGAGAAAGATTTGCATTCATTTGAATTGGCGCACTATTGTCGCCTGAAATATCAAATAGTATATCGTCGCCATCGGCAAAGACGGATGGTGTTATTTCATCCTGTAGCACAAAGTTTGAATTTGTTTTATTCAATACTGTACCTGACTTCCATGTATGCTTTGCCGACATTACAGGAGGTAATGGTGGTATTGACATTTTAAAACCTAAGTAATAATCCGGAAAGGCCGACTGATAATATCCACGTGTGGTGGCCTGCATACGGTATGCCGGATTTTGCATTAAACAGTAAATCCGGTGCGAAGTAGGATAGTCAGTAGAAAAACCCACAAATCCGGGACATGTTTCCACTGTAACTATCGAATCATTACCATTTACATCTTTCAGAGTAACACTGGCACTGCCCTTTTTTTCGAGCACAACTTCCTCGCGCCAGTCGCCGGCAATATCGCCAAAAAACGCCGGACGACGTCCCCACTCGGACTTCACCTGCCAGTTGGTCATTTTAGCAAATTCAATTAATCGTGAACCATATGCATGTGTATTAATGTCGTATTTCCGAACATCAGCATTAAAACCATTCCCATCAGGTGAATTCAATTCCTCTCGAGCTAAATCGCCATCCCACCACACACCTTCATTCGGAAACGGTGCACCACCTTCGTATATAATATTTCCTTTGGCATTGTAGATATTGGACATTGTAGAATAAAACTCATATCCCATATGTGTAGAATCAATATCCATACATTCACCACGGCCAACATCACCAACTGCCGACATATAAAACTTTTTAATGGCTTTTCCGGTGCCGGAGTCGTACAACAACATGCCCAACATATCTGAAGCATTCTGCTGAATTGCAAATGTTTCCAGTCCGGGTCGGTCAGGATCAATATCACTCACACGAAAACGGTCGCCGTGGCTGATTCCGGCACTAAAAGCAAGTGAACCATCGTATTTGATACCATAACCACCGTCGAGCAATTCATCACGTCCGTCAAAATCAACATCGGCTGCCCTTATACTATGAAATTCGGCTGCATTCTGATATCCACGTTCCCAGTTATACCAGTTTACCCACTGACCGGATGCATTATAACCGTAAGCGGAAGCATAATACCAGTGGTATTTATCGGCACTGGTACGGGTTTTATATATAAAGCCAACAGACGGATGCTTCCCATCAAGGTATAAAATGGACATATGACCATTCAAATTTGCATATTCTTCACCCATAAAGATGGCTTTGTTTGTACGTGTATAGTTCGATGGGTATTTCATTTCGATGCTATTTTTCTCGAGTCCGGTAAGTCCGTCAATTACCGTAATGTACTGGGGCGAGTTGCGCACATTCTGTGTTCCGTAATCGATTATTCCATCATTATCGGTATCGGTTGAAGTTGAGCCATTTACGCCCTTCCCATTTGCAAATACTGTTCCATCGCTACTTTTTATTACTACATCTCCTTTTCCATCGCAGTCCATATCATAAGCAATCACCATATCGTCCTGCCCTTCGCAAATGCTAACATTGGGGCCCATATCAACAGTCCAAAGCAAAGTTCCGTTGCGTAAATATGCCTGAATTTTATGGTTACCACCATCTACCGATAAGCGATCAACAACATAATCGTATTCTCCATCGCCATCCAAATCCACCGGCCACACAAATTTTGTACTGTATTTATGTAACTCCAGGCCGTCGTTTGCCGGATTGAATGTGATATCTAAGAATGCGCTGCGATAAGAATTAAAACCGGTTGTTTTTACAGTAAAAACAGCACTTGGAGTACTTTCAACACCATTTACAAGCGATGTAACATACAACTGCGTACCATTATTTATCTGCCCTGAAGTAGATTGATAATTTGTAACAGAAAGCGGTGTTGTGTTTAATTTTGAAAATGATGAAGTAGCAGCTGATCTTGCATACACATTAAATGTAACGTTTTCCGGATCGGTAACCAGGTAACGCCAATTTACAAAATAGAGCCCTGAATTATTACGTACAGACACAACTCCTCTATCGAGGTTTTCGGTTTTGCGCTGCGAGAATACACTCAGATTAAAAAAAAGTGTAAGAATGAAGATAGAAAATAAGAATTCTTTCATGTATTGCGTATCTGATTTATTTATAAAATTATTAGTCAGCCACCCGGAATATTTGTATCTGGTCCAGCACTATACCTTCGTCAAGTGCCTTTATTGTGAGCGTGTGCGTAGTTTTTCGTGGTAACTTAAGTTCAAATTTTCGTATCGATTGATTCGTAAGTACATTTTCCTTCCATTCTTCGCTCCTTCCCACGGTTTTTATATCCACTATTTGCTCAGCACCATTATCAAGCGATAGCATAAAACGAAGTGTTTCATTCTCAATAGGGTGTGTGGGTACCATGGCCACCTCAACGCGTATTTTTGTAACTTTTTTACTCCTGAAATTGAACTGTAGCGATGAATTTTTGGCTATAACTGCAGCTTTACGCTCGTATCCCAATCCGGTAACAATCGGTTTACTTCCTGTAAAAGACTTATAATCGGCTCCATTCAACAACACAATTGGTAAAACGTCAGCTTTTAAAGGAAATAATGCTGTATCAGGGCTGAGTTTTTTAAAAACAGCTAATTCACGTGGCGCAGCATCCATAATATACCTCCACTTACTATTATTTATAGTGTTGTATTGGGCTGTCAAATGCTGGATATCATCATAGGCTTTATTGCTTAGATCATAACTTGCTTTTGAATGACGAGCCAGCTGCCCATACAGCATTTTCCGGTTCATGGCAGCCGAAGCCTTCACCGGATATTCCACTAACTGAAACCACGAATTACGAGCTTCCGACGGAATTTTTGCACCTGTTAAAGTCACTTCTTTTTCAATTTTTTTGTAAGCAGCCAAACGGTTTCTTATTTGGGATTCGGACCAGGGTAAATCCTTCACCAATTTATATGCGGGATCGCGTTCCTCAGTACGTGTATTGCCCATAAACTCAGGCTTACGGATATAGGCTAAGCGATAATACTCATTCATAATTGAAAGTATTTCAGAAGAATATGTATTACCAAATTCGCGTATCAACCAGTTTTTCATATGCTTATTCAAACCTTCCACATTGTTTTCGATGCTGGCTATATTCCAGGCCAAATCCATAATAAATTCCAGATTATACTCTGCCGGTTTTATATCGCCCACATTAATAACCCACATTTCGCGTGCACCTTTGTTGTAAGCCTGCGTAAGTTGATAATATATCTGAGCCGGGTGTGTAGTTGATAACCACAAATAATCGTGCGGACGACCCCAATAGGATAAATGATAATAAATACCATTGCCTCCCTTACGGGCTCTTTCGGCAACCGTAGGAAAATGATTGATATACCCATAATTATCATCGCACCACATCAGTGTCACATCATCGGGCACCTTTAATCCGGCATTATAAACATCCAACACTTCTTTGTAAGGAATAAAAACCTGTGATACTTTTTCCGGATCCGGATTTACGATGCGTTGTATCATTTCACGTTGATCTGTAATAATCTGCTGAATAGCCTCTTTTTGTTCCTGTACGGTTTTGGCACCTTCCATTTTACCATCGTGTACACCACGTATACCCAGCGTATAAATATTATCAGAGCTCGCTAACTGCATGGTACGTTTTTCCCAAAACTGAAGAATATTCCGGCTGTTGGTAAGATAGTTATAGCTTCCGTTTCCACGCACCTTCCATTCGGCGTTGGTATTACAAACCATTGGTTCGCAATGCGATGTGCCAACATAAATACCATATTTATCTGCCATTTCCTTGTTGCCCGGTGTTAAATAAAATGCCACGGAACACTCGTGCATAGCCGGCCAAAATGTATTAGCACGTAAACGTAACAACAATTCGAAAATTCGGGCATGTGTTTGTGGTCCAATTTGCCCCTTTACGTCGGAAGGTTCGTAGTTTTTATAACTCCAGGGAGTTAGCCCCCAGTCTTCGTCGTTAATAAAAATACCACGACGCCTCACTGAAGGATGCTGAAAAGAAGTAAAACCGTTTTTTAGCGAAAATGTTTTTTTCGTTTCAATACGGGAATCGGCCCACCATTCCCATGGAGAAACACCAATCATACGCGATATTTCCAAAATACCGTATGCCGTTCCCCGTTTATCACTACCAAATACATACAACTTCGAACCGATTACTTTCAACAAAAAAGCTTCCTCGTGCATTTTCAGGCGTTCAAGTTCAGTAGCAGATAGTAGCTTAAAAAATTCGCTATTTGCATTAAGTGTGGCAATCACAATTTTACCATCTGCCGAAATGTTTGTTTCTGCACTAAATACTTTCCGGTAATCACTCCGAAACATTGAGAGAGCTGTATTTACGACTTCTGCTTCAGTTGAACCAATGGATATCTCTACGGTTTCACCTTCACGAAAAATACAGTTTTGCTGAGCTAAGAGGTTTAAAACCGATAGCAACAGCAAAGAGATTAACAAAAATCCTTTGAGAGTATACGACATTGATTTTTTTCAGATATATTTATACAAAAATAAGACCTGTTTCGGTAACAAAACAGGTCTTCAATTCAAATTCATGTAATTTTATTCAATCCGTGTCGTACTGTGGCTATCACACCATCCATTTGTGCCAATGCAAACATTCGTCCGTGAAACGAATAGCCGGGGTTATATCCTTTGCCAGCATCATCGAGCATTAGTTTACCATGATCCACACGCATCGGTACAGTTGGAATCTGCTCCTCGAATATTCTGACCAAGTCTATGAGTTTTCCGCGCCCTTCGAGGTGCGATGCTTCCAGAAAATCGCCATTACTATGTACATCGGTACTACGTAAATGAACAAAACGCGTGCGCTTTGCAAATTTTTCGGCCAATACACATACATCGTTCTGAATACCGGCACTCAATGAACCTGCACAAAAAGTTAATCCGTTACATGGATTATCTACAGCGTTTAAAATCCACTCAATATCGTCGCTATCGGTAACTATGCGTGGCAAACCGAGCATCTGACAGGGAGGATCGTCCGGATGTATACACATATTTATGCCATATTCCTCGCAAACTGGCATTATTTTTTCCAAAAAGTATTTCAGATTTGCGCGTAGTTTTTCTTTATCAAATCCATCGTACAGCGCTAACAGACTTTTAAAAAGAGCTACCGGATTCTGTTCACCATCCTTAATATTTCCATTTATAAAACCCTGAGTTTTCACAATAATGGTATCAATTAAGCTGTCTTTCTCGGTTTGTGTAATTACTTTTGCCAGAGCATCCACCTTTTGCAGTTCTTCGGCACTATAATCGCTACGAGCTTGTTTACGTTCCAGTATATAAATATCGAAATATGCAAAACGAATTTTGTCGAAATAAAGGGTAACGGTACCATCGGATAGACGGTGATTTAAATCGGTGCGTATCCAGTCGATGACAGGCATAAAATTGTAACATACCGTTTTTATTCCAACTCTACCCAAATTCCGAAGACTTTCAATATAGTTATCAATCAGTGCATCTCTTTCTGCACCACCGTATTTTATTGCCTCGCTTACGGGTAAACTTTCCACCACCGACCAGTGTAAGCCACTGTTTTCAATATATGTTTTATAATCTGATATTTCATCTATTGACCAAACTTTACCATTTGGAATATGATGTAATGCCGAAACAACACCTTCTACGCCTATCTGACGTAGCATTGATAATGTAATCGGGTCGTTTTTCCCAAACCATCTCCACGTTTTTTCCATTGTTTACACGCCGCTAAAAGTACTAAAACCACCATCGACCGGAATTACCACGCCTGTAACAAAACTGGCTGCATCCGAACACAAAAATTGTACTGCACCATTTAATTCATTTATATCGCCAAACCTGCGCATAGGTGTATTAGCAATTACTTTTAAACTTCTGTCGGTAAGTGAACCATCAGGGTTAATCAGCACTTTCTTGTTCTGCTCTCCAATAAAAAAGCCAGGAGCAATGGCATTTACACGTATTCCATCGCCATACTTCATAGCCATTTCCATGGCCAACCACTGTGTAAAGTTTCCAACTGCTGCCTTTGCTGCCGAGTATCCGGGCACACGGGTCATCGATTGCAAAGCGGCCATCGATGAAACATTCACTATACTACCCGACTTTTGAGCTGCCATTATTTTCCCGAAGACATAACTCGGGTATACAGTTCCGTTCATATTGAGCTGTGTTACTCTGTCCCAATCGGCTAAATCCATATCGAAAAATTCCTGATCGGGCATTAAAGTAGCCCCGGGAAGGTTTCCACCAGCGATATTCAGCAATATATCCCCACGCCCCCAA
>JBLIZK010000343.1:0-5408 GCA_048859825.1 Paludibacter sp. | reverse complement strand
TAACCAATAAGCAAAGGCACTCCCATCAAACCCCAGTTTTGAACCCAAAAAATCATCGCATAAGCAGTACCTAATTTGTTGTGAGGTATAATTTTGGCTACTGCCGGCCACATAGCCGAAGGCACCAGTGAAAAAGCTATTCCAAGCAAAACTACAAGCCCGATAGCTACACTCAAGCTATTAAGCGAAGGAATGGAAAATAAAAGATGAACAATTACTAAAATAATTGAGCCCAATACCATAATACTGGCTGCTTTGCCTTTTTTATCTGAAATCCCACCAAATACTGGTGTAAGCACAAGAGCACTAAACGGCAGTAAAGCCGGAATATAACCAGCAAATCCATCGCTTACATCAAATTTTTGCACAATTAGACTGGTAGCATATTTAATAAACGGAAAAACTGCAGAGTAAAACAACACACACAAAGCAGCAATATACCAGAAAGCCTTATTCGAAGCAATCACCAGAACATCCGAAAACTTAAATTCTTCATCGCTTTCAACACCTGCTGCCGATTCCTCTTTATCCAGTTTTTTATCTAAAAAAGTAAACAGTATATATACCAATAATCCTAGGGCCAATAAAATAACCGCAACAATTACCGGAGTGCTGACATTTAATGTAAGTTTGTATAATGGAATCGGTGTAAACATTGCCAATGCTGTTCCAATACGTCCGGTTGAAGTATTTAAACCAATTGCCAGGGCCATTTCCTTACCTCTAAACCATCGTACTACTGCTTTGTTAGCTGATATTCCAAACATCTCGCTTCCGACACCAAAAATACCAAATCCTAAGCCTGCAATAACTGCCGATTTTGAAGTAGGACTTAACAACTGCCAGTTTCCGATACTCAACTCATAAGTACCCGGGCCAATATGACCCGACACAGCCCAGTACTTAATAAATGCTCCAATAAGCATAACACAAATTGCCAATACGCCGGTAATACGTGTGCCTAACTTATCCAAAATCATTCCACTAAAAACCAGCATTAGCAGAAAAACATTGAACCATCCGTAACCACTTGTAAAAAAGCCATATTCAGTGGCAGTCCAGTGTAAATTCTGCTGCAATTTATCCTGTAACGGAGCCATAGCATCCGTAAGATAATACATGCACATCATGGTAAAGGACACCAGAATAAGCACAAACCAGCGTGCAGTTTTTGAATCACGTAATGAAGAAATTTTTTCGGTCATAAACTTTTTATTTAGATTTTTCGTTTTTATTTTAACTGATATAAAAGCGGACGCAAAGCTACACATTTTTTTCTCTCAAGGCAAAACCCTGCCATTTTTACCGTTTTTGACAGACAAAGCGCAAAGGTATTATTATTGAGTATATAAACAATCAAAATTCAGACTACATTTTTATACATTTATATTTGACACTACAACTTTTTGTATAAATTTGTCTGTCAATTAACAGGCATTAGAATTATGACAATCAATTATTCGGAAACACTACATAACATTCTGCTTTATAGCTCACAGGAAGCCGAACGTTTGGGAAACAACTACATTGGCCCCGAACATTTGCTGTTGGGTATATTGCGAAATGGTAATGGCAAAGCCATTGAAATTCTGGAACAGCTAAACGTGAATCTTCCAGCAATAAAGCAAGCCATTGAAAGCCAGATACGCACAAACCTGGAACCAACAGGTATGGAATTACCATTATTAAAAAGTACAGAACGTATAAAGAAAATAATGGAACTCGAAGCCCGTTCGCTTATGAACGAACTGGCCGATAGCGAACACCTTCTGCTGGCAATGTTAAAAGAAAAAAACAACCTGGCTGTGGATACATTGAACGACGAAAATATTACGTATGACAAAGTGAAAGCTGCTTTGTCGAAATCGGAAGATTTACCTGTAAAAGACGCAGCTTTTCAGGAAGATGACGACGAAGATGAAGATCCGCGTAAAAAACAAAAACCAACAGGAACCGGTGCAACCAAGCAGTCCGAAACTCCTGCTCTTGACAGTTTTGGGGTGGATATTACTAAAGCTGCTAAAGAAAACCGTCTTGACCCGATAGTAGGACGTGAAAAAGAAATTGAACGTTTAGCGCAGATATTAAGTCGACGCAAAAAAAACAATCCGGTACTTATTGGTGACCCCGGTGTAGGTAAATCGGCCATTGTGGAAGGACTTGCTTTACGCATAATTCAACGCAGAGTGTCGCGGGTATTATTCGACAAACGAGTAGTTTCGCTGGATATGGCTTCTATTGTTGCCGGCACTAAATACCGCGGTCAGTTTGAGGAAAGAATTAAAGCAATACTGAATGAACTCCAGAAAAACCCGGATGTCATTTTGTTTATTGACGAAATACATACAATTGTTGGTGCCGGAGGAGCACCCGGATCGCTTGATGCGGCTAACATGCTAAAACCTGCGCTTGCTCGTGGCGAAATACAATGTGTGGGCGCTACTACTCTCGACGAATACCGTCAGAGTATTGAAAAAGATGGTGCTTTGGAACGTCGGTTCCAAAAAGTAATGGTAGACCCTACCACAGCCGATGAAACCTTACAGATTCTGACAAATATTCAGGATCGCTACGAATACCATCACAATGTACGCTATACGCCCGAGGCAATTAAAGCTTGTGTTCGGTTAACCGACCGATACATTACAGAACGTTGCTTCCCCGACAAAGCGATTGATGCTTTGGACGAAGCAGGTTCACGCGTTCACATTGGAAGCGTATCGGTACCAACTGAGATTGAAGAGCTTGAAAAGAAAATTGAAGAGCTGAAAAAAGAAAAAATGCGGGTTCTATCAGAACAACGTTATGAACTGGCCGGACCAATAAGAGATCAGGAAAAGCAAACCCAATACTTACTTGAAGATGCCATCAAAAGATGGGAGCAGGAAGCGGCACAACACCCTGAAACGGTTGATGAAGAGCAGGTTGCCGAAGTAGTGGCCATGATGTCGGGAATTCCGGTACAACGTATTGCTCAGGCTGAAGGACTTAAATTACGCCAAATGAAAGAAGCCCTGATTGGTAAAGTTATTGGTCAGGACGAGGCGGTAAACAAAATAGTAAAAGCCATTCAACGAAACAGAATTGGACTTAAAGATCCGAACAAACCCATTGGATCATTTATTTTTATTGGCCCGACAGGAGTTGGTAAAACACACTTAGCCAAAATATTGGCCGAATTTATGTTCGACAGTACAGATGCATTGATACGTGTTGATATGAGCGAATACATGGAGAAATTCAGCGTTTCGCGCCTGATAGGAGCACCTCCGGGATATGTTGGTTACGAAGAAGGAGGTCAGCTTACCGAAAAAGTTCGCCGTAAACCCTATTCAATCATTCTTTTGGATGAAATAGAGAAGGCGCATCCGGATGTATTTAACCTGTTGCTGCAAATGATGGACGAAGGTAGGTTAACCGACAGTTTAGGACGCCGGATTGATTTTAAAAATACAATTATCATTATGACTTCGAATGTTGGAACACGACAATTGAAAGATTTTGGTAAAGGCGTAGGATTTAACACCTCGCATGAAATTACAATGGATTCTGATTTCTCGCGTGGTGTAATTCAAAAAGCATTGAACAGGGCATTTGCACCTGAGTTTCTGAACAGGGTTGATGACATTGTAATGTTTGATCAACTTAACAAAGAAGCCATACGCAACATTATTGATCTAGAGTTAAAAGGACTTTTTGGTAGAGTAATTGCTCTTGGTTATCAGTTAAAACTAACCGATGAAGCTAAGGACTTTATTGCAGAAAAAGGCTACGATGTGCAGTTTGGTGCCCGGCCGTTGAAAAGAGCAATTCAACGCTATCTCGAAGATGAGCTTGCCGACATTGTTTTGAGTGGCGAATTAGCCGAAGGCGATACTATTCTGATGGAGCTTGTAGCAGATACTTCTGAAATAAAAGCAAAAATTGTAAAGGCGGAATAACAGATTTATATTTAAACTTAACCCCTTGAATGCAAGCCATTCAGGGGGTTTGTTTTTAATAAATCACTCCTGATATTTAGTATTTTTAGCTGTTTATTTGTAAATTGAAAAGGTTATGAAATTTATAAATATTACCTTTGCACGAAATTAATGCAGCTATTGCAGATATGAACAAGCACGAAATTATTTTAATGAACATTACGGGTGAAGACAAACCCGGTGTAACTTCCTCGCTAACCGAAATTCTCGGAAAATACAATGCTACTATCCTTGACATTGGACAAGCCAATATTCACCAATCATTATCGTTGGGAATACTCTTTCGACTCGATCCTGACGTACATGGTAGCATTTTGAAAGATTTACTTTTCAAAGCATACGAATTGGGAGTACATGCCAAATTTACACCAATTGAACGTGAACGATACGATTCATGGGTAGAACGTCAGGGAAAAGATTGTTATATTATAACTCTTTTAGGACAACGAATAACTGCCGAAGAACTCTCGGAAGTAACAAAAGTAGTTTCGGCTCAGGGTTTGAACATCGACACAATTAAACGTTTGACCGGACGTATGCCGCTCGAAGGCGAAGACGAACTTCGCAACCGTTCATGTATTGAATTATCGGTACGAGGCACACCTACAGACAAAAATGCCATTCACGAAAGTTATGTAAAGCTTAGCGGCGAACTTGGTATCGACATCTCGTTTCAGGCCGATAACATTTACCGTCGTAACCGCAGATTAATATGTTTTGATATGGATTCTACACTTATTAAAACAGAGGTAATTGATGAATTAGCCGATAGAGCGGGTGTAGGTGAACAGGTACGCGCCATAACCGAATCGGCCATGCGTGGCGAAATTGACTTCAGTGAAAGTTTTAAACAGCGTGTAGCACTACTGAAAGGTCTGGACGAAAGCGTTATGCAGGAAATAGCTGAAAACCTGCCTATCATGGATGGCGCCGACCACCTAATGTCAATTTTGAAAAAATGTGGCTATAAAATTGCCATATTATCAGGCGGTTTTACCTATTTCGGTAATTACCTGAAAAAGCGTTTCGATGTAGATTATGTGTATGCCAACGAACTTGAAATAGAAGATGGCAAATTAACCGGAAAACATGTAGGTGATATTGTGGACGGACAACGCAAAGCAGACTTATTACGACTTCTGGCACAGGTTGAGAAAATTGAACTGCAACAGGTAATCGCTGTTGGCGACGGTGCTAACGACTTACCCATGTTGAATATTGCAGGTCTTGGTATTGCGTTTCACGCCAAACCAAAAGTAAAAGAGAATGCACGTCAGTCAATTTCTACTCTTGGGCTTGATGCAGTTTTATATTTTCTCGGGTTTAGAGATATTCACATACATTGAATATAATCTCACAAAAAAAAGAGGATGTCTCAAAACTATTTATTAAATTGTTAAAACTATCAATTTGAAACTTCCCTTAATA
>JBLIZK010000342.1:0-9610 GCA_048859825.1 Paludibacter sp. | reverse complement strand
GGTGGATTTTTCTTTGTCAATCGCACACTCAGATGTTCAATCTGCGGAAATTCAGCGGACACAGCATCGAAAATTCGCTGTACGACATGCTCGATAAGAGCAGATTGCTGTAACATTTCACGCTTTATCACATCATAAACCAATTGATAATTAAGTGTATCCTCCAACCTATCCGATTTTCCGGCAAGGCTTGTATCCAACTGCATTTTTATTGTTACCAAAAAGGTATTTCCCAATTGCTTTTCGTGAGATAAACATCCATGATAAGCATGGAATTCCATATTCTCTAATAATATTTGAGCCATTATTCTGTTTTTTTTAATTCACTGTACTATCAAAATTACCATCGTGCATGTAGGCTTTAACTTTATCGCCTTTTTTGAGTTGATTAACAGAAAAAACGCGCTTTCCGTCCCGCTCCAACAATGCGTAACCATACTTTAGTAAAATGCCGGGGGTATGTTTTTCCAACTTCGATTCCAAAAGCAGAATAGCGCCTGAATGCTCACTCATTATCCTTGACTTCAGCGATTTTATACGCGATTTATACAACTCAACCTGCATTAATCTGTTCTGCACATCCGATTTCAACACCTGCTTTATAGCCCACTTTTTGTTATTCAGATATTGCTCTTCGGTAGTCAGTCTAATGCGCGTTATGCTTATCAGGCTATGCAGGATGGCGTTTATTGCCCCTTCGGCTTCAGCCATTTGTTCAAGAATAAATTCGGCAACTGCCGTTGGAGTTTTCAACGATTGCCAAGCTACCATATCCACTATTGTATTATCGCGCTGATGCCCTAAACCCGTCAAAACAGGCAAGGGAAACTGGGCACAATTTGCGGCTAAATCGTAACTATCGAAGCACAGCAAGTCGGTAGTAGCACCTCCACCCCGAATAATAACCACTACATCAAAAAAATCAGCGTATTCAAAAATCTTTTCGAGCGCATCTATAATTGATTGCTCTGCCGATGCACCCTGCATTATTGCCGGGAAAAGCCGCACATAAAAATGATAATCGGGGTTATTTGAAAGCTGATGCATAAAATCCTCATAGCCGGCAGCAGTTGGCGACGATATCACTGCTATACGTTGGGGTAACGAAGCCATAGTAAGCTCTTTATTCATTTCGGAGATTCCATCGGCCTGCAGCTGACGAATTATTTTCAACCTACGTGCTGCCAGGTCGCCCATTGTAAATGCGGGATCGATATCGCGTACCACCAGGCTAAAGCCATATACCCCACTAAACTCAACGTTAACTGCCACCAACACTTTCATTCCATCGCGGAGACTCTCGCCTGTAGCCGATTCAAAATAAGGTTTCAGCATTCGATACGTTGAAGCCCAAATGATAGCTTTGGATTTAGCTAAAATACCATCGGCATTATCGTCTTTCTCTATAAATTCCAGATAACAATGTCCGTTTTGATTTTCGCGCATTTCACTTATTTCGGCACGTATCCAGCAGGGAGAGCTGAAACCATCCTTTAGTGTTTCCTGTACATGCTGCAAAAGTTCGGTGAGCGAAATTGAGTTCATTTTACTAATAATTTACTTTTACAAAGTTATAAAATTAAATGCTTACGGGAGCTATACAAATAAAAAAGGCTTCGCACGATAATGCGAAGCCTTTTACTGTTTGAAAATCAAACTTATTTAATAATTTGATTGAATGCATCTTCAGTTCTGAATTTTGCAAATTCGATATCGTTTGCAGCTTTTGCTTTGTATTTAGCATCCATGCTAACTGCTTTGCGTAATCCTGAATAAACAGCATCACTGTTGTTTGTACGGGCACCAACAACTGCATTTAAATATGCAGTAAGTGCATCCGGTTTAGCTACAGCATCAAGAGTGGCACGAGCAGCGTTATAATCGCCGTCGATAATTTGTTGAATAGCAGCATTATTTGTTTTTGTACCGGCATAAAGCGATTTAGCTTTTGCATAGTCACCTTTCATAGTGGCAACAGTACCCAGCGCATTTCCTAAATTACCTTTAGTACCTGCAGCTTTACCAAGACTAACTTCGGCACCAGCAACATCTCCCTTAGCCAAAGCAGTTAAACCAGCATTGTAATTCACATCAGCAGTTGCATTTAACTCAGCAGCTTTCGCAAATAAACGGGCAGCTTCGTCAAAATTAGACTGGTGGTATTTTACAACACCAAGGTTGTTGAATGCACGATAGCAGTTAGGAGCAGCCTGTGTAGCTTTTGTGTAGATAGCCTCTTTTTCGCTCAAATCCGAAGTCAAAGTAGCTGCATAAAGCAATTCTTCCAACGATAATTTTGAAGCGTCTTCTTTTGCCAGTTTAGCAATTTCTTCGTCTGATTTACCTGTTACATCAACTGTAAGTTTCAAACGAGAACGACGAAGTTCAGGAAGAATTTCTTCAGCAATGCTTTTGAATACGTTCGATAAGTTTTTGATTTCACGCTCACGTTGCTCAGGATCCTGATACATACTTAACACATTCAGAATAACCTGTTTGTCCTGTATATTTGAGCTCTCCATCAATTTCTGGAAACCATCCCAGTCTTCGGCTGTAAATTTAGAGTCGATAGTAACTGACGATTTAATTTTTTTCAATTCTTTATTGATAAAATCAACTGTTACTTTCTGACGTTTTTCAGCAAGGTTGGTATTTAATTCAACCGAACCATCAGGTGAGGCATAACCAGCCACTTCAAAACCGGCTACCGATTTGTTAGCAGCATCTTTCACTTCCTTAATTTTTTTAGTCAACGCTACGATATCTTCAGTTTTAGTTTCTTTTTTCTGAAGGTCGGCACGTTGAATAAGGAACTTGATATCAGCTTCTTGTTTTTCCTGGATAATACGTTGGAATTTATCTGCAATAATTACAGGGCCGTTTTGCTCGTCGCCAGCAAAGTTTTTAGCAACTAACTGAGCAGGAGCTATTACACCATCGGCCACCTTAACACGCGGAATTGAATACGATTTTTTGCTTGTAGTAACCGCGAAATCCAAATACAGTTCAGATTTAGCCATTTCGGGCACATAGTCAAACGAAGTAACGATGGTATATTTACCACCCGCTTTGTAAGAAATAACTTTATTGTTATCTTTTACTTTTTCACCCTGAAATACAGAAGGTTTACCTTTTACTTCAGTACCATTAAATACCATAACAGGTGTTACAGTTACGGTCGCATTCTTCGAAAAATACTTTACAGGAAAAGTTCCTGTAATAGTTGCATCTACTTTACCGGCTTTCTCAACAAGTGGATTTGGTGTGCAGTTAAATAAACTCGGGTCTAACGCAGTTAGGTCTTTGTTACAAGAACTGAAAACCACGGCAAGAACAAGCGTTAATGCAAATAATAATTGTTTTCTCATAAATAGTTGTTTGTTATAAATTAATTTACTCTAATTTTACGGTAATGAGTTTGCAAATATACAATGTTTCAATCAAAATTAATTTAATTTGCAGTTCAATTTTTACAATTTATTCAAAAAAGAGGGTGATTTTTAACCCCTTTTGAATGATTACAAATGGTTTTATTCATTTTCAGACATATAAACAGATGTATTACACCATAAGCCATATCCGACTGCTTTTTTCAACATTCAAATATATAAAACACAAAACAGTCCTTAACTTTTTAAAAATAATCGTTTCATACCTGACATCATCGGTAACACGAACGAAAAGCTTAAATACTTTACCTTTGTTTCTCTCGGTAGAGCCTGCCGATTTTTGTCAATTGAGTTGTCCGCAATGTCCGGTGGGGGCAAGCAATAAACACAAAGGACATTTGTTTGAAAATAAACCATTTAACTCCTTTCTAAATCAACAAAAAAGCAGCCTTTTTCATTTAATATTTTATTTTCAGGGCGAACCCACATTAAATAAAAACCTACCTGAAATGATATTAAAAGCACATCAATCAAAGATATTCACATCAACCTCCACCAACGGACAAGCCATTAATTCTGATATGGCCAGATCATTGGTAGAATCAGGACTTGACAAAATCATTGTATCCATTGACGGAGCTACACAAAATGTGTACCAACTTTACAGGGTTGGAGGAAAACTGGAGAAAGCAACTCAAAGTATTGTTCTGATTAACTATTGGAAAAAGCAATTAAAAAAAACAAGTCCTTTTGTGGAATTGCAATTTGTGGTTTTTAAAACAAACGAACACGAAATTGACAAGATAAAACGAATGGCAAAAGAATTGAAAGTAAACAAGCTCACATTTAAGTCGGCACAGATTTACGAAACCGAGAAGTGCGATGAATTAATGAGTACTATAAATAAATATGCCCGTTACAAAAAAAATATCGATGGCTCGTTCAGCATAAAGCAAAAACAACCCAACAGATGTTTCAGACTATGGAGTGGCGGCGTATTGAATGTAAAAGGAGAAGTTCTGCCCTGCTGTTTCGACAAAAACGGCGAACATAGCTTTGGCAATATCAACGACAGCGATTTTGATTCTGTTTACAACAACTCAAAAGCGAACAAATTCAGAAAAAGCATTTTGCAAAACAGATTACAACACTCAATTTGTCGCAACTGCACTTCGCACTAAGGCCGGATTTTGCATTTTATTTCAAAAAAAATTACCTTTGCTATTCATCAGCTAAAATTCAATTTTATCAGTTAAAATGCAATCCAATAAATATATGATATCGAATTTAATTAAAACCACATTATTTGCTATGGTATTAGCAGCCGGTGCATGTGCACCTAAAGACGAAACGCCTGTAATAGGCAAACAGCAGCCTGAAATAAAAAATGGTAGGATGACACCCGAAGTACTTTGGGCATTTGGACGCATTGGAGGCCTGCAGGTGTCGCCCGACAATCAAAAAGTTCTGTATTCCGTATCCTACTATTCTGTAGCTGAGGACAAAGGAAATTCTGAGTTATTTGTAATGAAAACCGACGGAAGTAATAAACAGCAAATCACCACAACAGCTACCCGCGAAAGTGCTGCTAAGTGGATGAACGATAGCGAACACATTGCATTTCTGTCGGCCGAATCGGGTAGTATGCAGGTATGGATAATGAAGTCCGATGGCTCAGACCGCCGTCAGGTAACCGATCGCGAGGGTGGCATTAACGATTTTGTTCTGTCGCCCGACGAAACAAAAATACTTTTTGTGGCTGATGTGAAATATGGCGAACGAACTGTTGACAAACATCCGGACTTACCAAAAACAAGTGGAATAATTGTAACCGACCTTATGTATAAACACTGGGATGAGTGGGTACAAACCGTCCCTCATCCTTTTGTGGCTGAATTTGACGGCAATAAAATATCGAACGAGAAAGATATATTGGCGGGCGAACCGTTCGAAAGCCCAATGAAACCATTTGGTGGCATCGAACAATTAGCATGGAGCCCCGATGGTAAGACCATTGCCTATACCTGTCGGAAAAAGACAGGCAAAGAATACGCAATTTCGACCAATTCTGATATCTACTTTTACAACCTCGAAAACGGCAAAACCGAAAACAAAACCGAAGGAATGATGGGCTACGACATCAACCCCACCTTTTCGCCCGATGGCAACTGGCTCGCATGGGAAAGCATGGAACATGATGGCTGCGAATCGGATAAAAACAGGCTGTTTTTGATGAATGTAAAAACAGGAGAGAAAAAAGATCTTTCGGCCCGCTTCGATCAAAATTCAGAAGGATTACAATGGAGTGCCGATAGCAAATCAATCTATTTTGTAAGTGTATGGCATGCTGTTTCGCAAATTTACCGTGCCGATATTGGTACTGATACTATCGTAAAAATCACCGAAGGTCAACACGATTATGAAAGCGTAGTACCGGCTGGCGATAAATTAATCGCACTAAAACACAGCATGAGTAAACCCAACGAAGTGTACAGTGTGAATCCAAAAACTGGCAAAGACACCGAACTCTCGTTTGAGAATAAAGAATTGCTTGCGCAGCTAAAAATGGGGAAAGTGGAAGAACGATGGGTTACTACAACCGATAACAAACAAATGCTCGTGTGGGTTATTTATCCACCGGAATTTGATCCAAATAAGAAATACCCTACTCTTTTATACTGTCAGGGTGGCCCTCAATCGCCTGTGAGCCAATTTTGGTCGTACCGTTGGAATTTTCAGATTATGGCTGCCAACGACTATATCATTGTTGCGCCAAATCGACGTGGTCTACCCGGCTTTGGACAGGAATGGCTTTCTCAAATCAGTGGCGATTATGGCGGACAAAACATGAAGGACTACCTTTCGGCTATCGACAACGTAGCGAAAGAGCCCTACGTTAACAAAGACAAACTGGGATGCGTAGGTGCCAGTTATGGAGGATTTTCAGCATTTTGGTTAGCCGGACATCACGATAAGCGCTTCAAAGCTTTTATTGCGCACGATGGTATGTTTAACCTGCCACAACAATACCTTGAAACTGAAGAAATGTGGTTCGTAAACTGGGATTTGGGTGGAGCTTATTGGGAAAAAGATAACGCCGTGGCGCAAAAATCGTATGCTAACTCTCCGCATTTGTTCGTAGATAAATGGGATACTCCTATTCTGGTAATACATGGCGAAAAAGATTACCGAATCCTTGCCTCGCAGGGCATGGCTGCATTCAACGCTGCCATACTGAGAGGTGTGCCCGCAGAAATGCTGATTTTCCCCGACGAAAACCATTGGGTACTGAAACCTCAAAACGGTGTACTTTGGCAACGTACATTTATTGGCTGGCTCGACAAGTGGTTAAAGTAAAACAAATGATAAACTCCGAAAGACACCAATTTCACAAAAATGGTGTCTTTCTGATTTCAATTAGCTTATTTTGTCACTCAAACACCATTAAAAGCTAAATAAATTTGCTATTTTTGCAAAAACGATTTACTTTGTAAACAGCCATTTCAATGATTTTTCTCAGGTCGAGTCCACTTTCAATTATCCTGTTTGTTCTATTATTTGCCATTAACAATAATAGCAAAGCAAACATACCCAACGAATCACACGAGTTAACACTATATGTTATGCCCACCATGTATCCACTGGATTGGAGTAGTCCTGCCAGACTGTATAAAACCATGAAGACATGCTATGTTAAAACGATAGGACTAACCGATCATTATTTGTTGGGTCATATGGCTGTAAAACTCGAATCACCGTTATTGGACAAACCAATACTTATAGGACAGGCTTCGGGTTCAACATCTGAAAAAACCCAGCTTATACTAAAAGAGAAAATTGGTTATGGTATATTAGGTGCAACTCTGACAGGCAGAATTGAAACAGAGGAAGAGTTGGCCCACAAGATAGAAGTATATGCACGACGTGGTAAATTAGCTTTTATAAAATATCGTATAAATACCGAGGCCATGCAACGTGTATTGACATTTATTGAAAAATACACTCAAAAGTTTAACACAAAAAATGCTGCTTGCGATTTTTATGGTGGTGCTTTTTGGCCACGCTACGAAAATGAAGGAGGTAGCTGTACATCGTTTGGTTTTTCGTTGCTCGATGTAATTAATATTGTTCCACCCACGGATTATAAATGGAAGCTCGATTTGAAGATACCACAGCAATTGATTGGTGGACGATTTAATAACAACAGGAAAGTGAAATTTTCAACAATAAAAAAAGCGGATGCGTGGCACAATGGTGAAGGTAGTTTAAATAAAGATTTCGTAAAGTATTCAGTGTACGAACCAAGTATTATCTTTGATTGGGTACTTCAAAAACGCAGGGATACTATACCGGAATATCAAGCAATAGACGACGATGGCGTGCCCGGCCTTTATATTGATAAGACTTCTGTGGCATGTAAGTCAAATGAACCTCTGTTTCTGCAACGTGCCGAACCAAATCTATTTATAGACGTTTATCTTAAAATGAACGGATTATCCGACAAAAAGAATTAAAATAAATAGTTTCATCCCCCGATATTGAATAAAAAAAAAGACCTATGAAACGAAAAATTATTACATCAGTTATTGCAATTATGAGTATAACAAGCATCTCTGCGCAGGAAAATCTGGGCTATCAGTTACCACCAAAAGAAATTCTACAACTGGCCGATTATCAGCGTGCGCCAGCTGTAAGTATGAACACAAAAAAAACATTGATGCTGTTGAGTTATCGTCCAACTTATAAAACTTTGGAAGATTTGAATCAAACAGAAATCAGTTTAGCCGGATTACGCGTAAACCCTGTTACCAATATCAGCTCTTCAATGAGTTTTATCAGCGACCTTAAAATGCGCTATTTAAAGGACGATAATATAATGGAATTCAAAGGGCTACAAGCAGGAATGAAAATAGCGAATGTTACCTGGTCGCCCGATGAAACAAAAATTGCCTTTACAAATACTGTAGCCAACGGCACTGAACTTTGGATTGCCGATTTTACAACAGCCACAGCAAAAAAACTCACCGATGCTACTGTGAATGCCTGTGTAGGCAATCCGGTAACCTGGTTTGCTGATAGCAAACACATTCTGGTACGATTGATACCTGCAAACCGCTCAGCCATTATCGACAATAAAAAGAATTTGCCAACCGGCCCGGTAGTGTCAATGAGCGATGGAACTGTATCGCAAAACCGCACGTATCAGGATATGCTTAAAAACCCTACCGACGAAGCAAATTTTGAAACGCTTACCAGCAGCGAATTGTATAAAATCGATTTGAATGGTTCAAAAGCACTTTTCGGGAAAAAGGCCATTTATGCAAGTGAAAACATTTCGCCCGATGGCAATTATGTGCTTATCACCACCTTGCATAAACCATTCTCGTACATTGTACCATTGAATCGCTTTCCTCAAACCTACACTTTGTACGATGCTACCGGCAAAATGCTAAAAACCATTGACGATATACCACTCACTGAAGTTATGCCAAAAGGATTTATGGCTGTACGAACCGGAAAACGCTCATTAACGTGGCGAAACGACGCTCCGGCCACATTGGTTTGGGCTGAAGCTCTCGATGGTGGCGACCCGAAAAAAGAAGTAAGCTACCGTGATGCTGTATATATGTGGGAAGCTCCTTTTGATAAAAAACCGGTAGAGTTATGCAAAACAACCCTGCGATATTCAGGCATAAACTGGGGAAATGAAACTACCGCTATTCTAAACGAAGAATGGTACGATACACGTCAGGTAAAAGTATCGATAATAAATCCCGCTGAACCCGGAAAAACAGCCCGACTGTTTAACCAGCGTAATTATCAGGATGTCTATGCCGATCCCGGAGGTTTCGAAACCGCCAAAAACCAATACGGTCGTTATGTGGTTACTATTGAAAACAACAAAGCATACCTCCTGGGCGATGGTTTTACTAAAGAAGGACAATTTCCATTTATTGACGAAGTTGATTTAAACACATTAAAAACCAAAAGGTTATATAAATCGGCTTTAACTAACCAGATGGAAGAAATTCAGGATATTATTGATGTAAAAAAAGGCGAAGTGCTGGTGCGGATTCAGTCAAAAACCGATTTCCCTAATTATTACATCCGAAATTTATACAAACGAATTGCGCCTGTCAAAGTTACTCATTTCGAAAATCCGTTTGAGTCGATAGCAGGAGTGTACAAGGAACTTATTAAGTACAAACGAGCTGATGGGG
>JBLIZK010000341.1:0-7194 GCA_048859825.1 Paludibacter sp. | reverse complement strand
AGGGTTAGTATATGTTTTCAATAATACTTTATCGAACATATTACTATCGCCTAAGATATATGAATGATACAATCTTTGAGTAAAGAAATCTTCAAAAGTTAAACGTTGATTATCGTTACCATTAGGTATTATCAGTTGTTTAGCTAAATACGGACGTAATTCATCGTACAAAAACCAACATACAACAGAACTCTGGAAGAAGTTCCATATATTATCACCGGTTTTAGTCATTCCAATTGTATTCAATTTAGTCACATTAGTTTCATTATACGTATAAATTGGAGCTATTGCCAATATTTTTGTATACATTTTTGAATAATGACGATTAAAGAATACAATTTCCTGTACTAAATACTTGAATTGACGTGTTGCATAAGGTTTGTATGCATAATCATCAACAATAGGCATATTAGTCACCTTATCCTTTTTAACCAAAGGTGAATTTTTAATTTTCACCTCAGTTGAATCCCATTCACTATCGATAAAAAACTCCTCAAAACGTTGTTTACAAATAGGCGCTTTGTCCCATGCAGGTTGAATATCTTCATCCTTTTTCTCGTAACCTTTCAAGGTATCGTTAACGGCAGCTTCCAGTATTATACGTAACAAACTCTTATAACGCGAGTTCGGAGTAATTGGATAATACAACTGACTGTTTGTTTTTTCGCGCATATCAATAACACGATACACTATGCGTGACCATACGATATCATCTCTACGGTGATTAACGACAGCAATTGTATCAGCTAACGACTTCATTTCTTCAGTTTGAAGTGCTACATTACCTGTTTTGTCGAAAAAAGGTAGTATTTCTTCTTTCTGAGCATATGCCTGACTTACTAGTGTCAGCAATACGACATAAGTCAAAATTAGTTTTTTCATGCGTTCTATCTTCTTTATTTAATTTACTTGAGTAAATACTATCTGAAATAATCAATTTTATCAACCTAAACGTACAATAAGCACACCTAAATTCTGATTATATCCATCAGGGCCACGTGCCACAATATTACTTAGAATAAGCGTTTTACCTTTTGTTAATCTTGATATAAACGCCGCATCCAGCTTATTACCTTCAACATTTTTAACGGGAAAACCGTCAGCAAGCATTGTAAATGAGATTACAGTAAAATTAGCTTTTACCAACTCATCAGGACCATAACTTGCGATAAGTGACGCAGAGCGCAATTCATCGGGCGATAATGAGCCACCTTGTTTCTGGTTTCCACCAACAGTTAAATAAGCAGTTGGTTTAGGTAATTTCTTAATTCTGAATTTACCTGATCCCATTTGTTTAACAGCTTTGTCAATCTTTGCAGCCACTGAAATTGTTATTTCACCTTCGCTCATGGTAGTAATTTCGTATTTACCAGGTCCACGCTGTACCGATTTTCCTCCGGCAACTGTTAGAATTATATTTTCAGGAGCTACACTAGGAACTGATACACTAAAATTATTAACAATACCACGATAAACCACATTTAAATCAGAATTGGATATAGTCGCTGATGGCTGACTAACCATATATTCATCCGTGAATTTGTATGTCTTAACAGCGCTACCATCTTTGCGGTCAAGTCTGATCTCACCTGTAATTTTCTTTAGACCTAAACCACTTGCAGTTTGCTCGTACTTTCCGTCATTCACCCTCGAACCATTTACATAGTATTCAGGTTTAGCGGTAGAGTCGGATGCAGCAAGTACAATAGTAGCTTTATATCTATCACCTAAAAACACTGTTTTTGATTCCGGAATAAGTTTAGCTTCAATTTTATTCACCCTGAAATCTTCAGCATCAGTCTGGCTTTTCAGATATTGTACCATTTCTGACTCAGCAGCACGAATATCATTTTGGTATTTTGTGAGCATGGTTACTACGGCGGCAACAGGCATTAACTCAAACATAGACGACTCCCATGTCTTTTCGTAGCTAATACGTTCTGTTGAGAAGATTTTGGCATACAACTGCTGTTTATCCTTATTACCTTCGTAAAAGCTATTTAGCTTTTTTGAAAACTCATCAATTTTCGATTTCAGAATTTTTCCATTCCCATCCTTGATAGCATATATGCCTGCCGCATCCAGATTATCACGTCCTTCAATTTTTCTGGCTTTCGGATCTGCCTTGTCTTTATCAGCTATTTTAACTACACTTACCTTGCAATTCTCACTGTAATCGTACAGCTCATTCGCTTCCTTTTTGAAGTCATTGGCCTTTTTAAGCCATTCTCCTACTTTCGCAGGATTCTTTTGGTTAGCGAATTCAAATGCATCATACATTGCACTGTTTCTTTTCTCTGCCGACTCAATAGAAGTATGCAGGCTGTTGTCAACCAATGTAAAACCATTTAATATGTCGCTTGATACATTTAATGCTAACATTGCTGTAAGCACTAAATACATCATACCAATCATTTTTTGCCTCGGGGTTTCCGGACAGTTTTTTGAACCACTCATTCTCTAAACAAATAATGTGAAATAAACAATTAGTTTAATGCATTCAGCATGTTTCCATACACCTGATTCAGGTCTTTTACCTGTTTAGCAAGTTTTTCGGTACCCGATTTATACAACTCGACCTGAGCAGCTGCAGTTTCCGAAGTTGTTTTAATTTTATTAAATTCAGTATTTAATGCATTCAGGCTACCATCCAACGATTTCATTGAATTCGATTGACTTAAAATTACTTCTGATTGAGCCTGAACATTTTTAATCTGTATTTCATAGATAGAATTAATAGTAGACAAACTCTTATTTATATCTTCTACTTTGGCAGCATAAACTTTTGTATTTTTATCAACCGTTTGTATTCCATCTGAAATACTTTTGTAAGCTACTTCAAGTTTAGATGCAGCCTCAGCAAGCACTGCCTGCGATCCTATAAACTTACCGGTAGCTTCCGAAGCTGAATCGATATTTTTAGCCAGATTGTCTGTTGATTTTGCCAGATTAGATAAATCAGCCAATTGAGATGCAGTAGCACTTAATTTTTTAATTCCTTCTGATAATTTAGCTGTATCATCAGCACTCAATGATTCAGAGCTGATACTAACATTTTTCGATTTAGCAGGTTGAACTGAAGAATCATTCAATTTAACACCATTTTCAAAATCAATTACTTTATGCCAGTCGGTTTGTTTGTGTGGTTTGTCAAGAGCGCCTAAAGCAAATAATATTGCTTCAATTGTCATACCTACTCCTAACATAGCACCTCCCCAATTAGTGTGCAAAATTTTACCCATTGCACCCACAATAACTACTGAGGCACCTAAGCTGTACATAATACCAACAATACGTTGTGTTTTAGGCGCATTCCACGCTTTGTCAAATTTCGATTCTTGTTCAGACATATCTTTTCAGTTTATTATATTATCAATTAAATTAGTCTCCATTAAATGAGCGTACGCAACGGAAACCGATATAAGGACGACTTTCAAATTGATATTCGTAAGTACGAACACCACATTGCAAATAATAACCTATATCTTTCCATGAACCTCCTTTAACTACTTTTCTTTTTAAAACATTTGAATCGTCTTGTTTTGCCGAGTATTGAAAGTTAGGGTTCATATCGGCAACCAATGAACTCTGCCCGTTAATATAAGCTGTTGAAGTCCATTCAGCTACATTCCC
This sequence comes from Paludibacter sp., assembly GCA_048859825.1. Lineage (GTDB taxonomy): Bacteria > Bacteroidota > Bacteroidia > Bacteroidales > Paludibacteraceae > Paludibacter. The sequence goes on along the minus strand of JBLIZK010000341.1, from coordinate 3,561 downwards.
GGCCATGTCGAACAAGCCGTAATCATTTGGTAAAAATGAAGCAACTTTCATTGTGGTAGCACCGGTATCGTCGGTATAACTTCCTCTTGAAGGCTTAAAGTTGGCTAAATAACAACCTTTTGAGTCGCGCAAATAGTTACCTCCCCAGGGATACATTGCTAAGCGGCGACCGCCACGAGCGGCATACTCCCACTCGGATTCAGTTGGCAAACGATAATCCTGTCCACCATATTTACTTGAGCTATTAAACAATTCGGTACGCCAATGACAGAATGCCTGAGCCTGCTCCCAGGTAACACCTACAACAGGATATTGTGCAAATCCCGGATGCGTAAAATACATACGCATTTTGGGGTCGTTATAGGCGTATTGAAAATCACGGATCCACATAACTGTATCCGGATAAACCTTTACAATTTTCATTGATATAAGGTCTTTACGGGTACGTAGCGGACGATTAATAGTGGAATCAATAATATAACCCAGTGAGTTTATGTACGAAGTATCAACACGTGCAATTGCACCCTTAGGATAAGCACCAGTATTCACATTGAGCTTATTACCAGCTAATGCAGCCTGATCATAATTAATCCATTGATAACGGTACATTAATTTTCCGGGATCTAATTGAGGACGTGATCCCAACTCATTGGCATTATCATAATTTATACTTCTGAAAATACGCTGATAAACAGAGTCTTTAGAGTTAGTCTTGAGTTTAGATTTCCAGTTCAAGCCGACTGTTTTTAGTTTAGCCGGAGATAGTTGGTCAAAAGGATTATCTTTATCAGAATATGTGGTGTAACGTTGACGCTCTTTGGCATCCAATGAATTGTCTTCAATAATTTTACGCATAATGATAGAATCACGTACCCAAAAAACGAATTGTTTGTATTCATCATTGGTCACTTCTGTTTCGTCCATCCAAAATGCATCTACAGTTACATTTATCGATTTATCTTTAATCACACCAAAAGGCGATTGGTCGTTTGGTCCCATTATAAATGACCCACGTTTGATAAATACCATACCGTAAGGATTGGCTTCGACAAAACCTTTACTCAGTAAACTCCTTTTCTTAGAAGTCCCTACAAGCTCTCCGATAGGTTTAGCAGCCATAATTAAGATAGCAACTGACGCTAAAATTATCAAGTTTTTTTTCATATTATATGATGTTTCTATTTTTATACTGATTTTATCCTTTATTAATTCAGGAATAACTGATTATAAATAACGAATACTTTTTTGCTTTGTGGTTTTTTTCGAAAAAACGTACTCAAAACTATAAGCAAACATGATTTCATGCGAACCATAATTGGAGCTTATCAACTTTGATGTTGCAACATCTGCCGAATAACTGATAGCAAAACCACCTGCGATATTAATTCCCGCCATTAATACTACAGAACTAAATGGTCTAATGGTTAATCCACCCCAAAAACGATTATCGTACTCAACTCTGGAACTTAAATCAAACTGCCAAAGTGAAAAGTCTGATTTGATCAAAACGGAAGGATGCAAAACAAACTTCGGATCAGACAACTGGAAGTGCATACCTGCAGAAGTATAAAACATACCATACTGCTTGAATTCGGTTTTGTCACCCCATTTCACTACAGGTTGATTAAGATGTAAAAACGAGACTCCTGCATACCAATTACGTAATGTATACAAGGCTCCAAGTCCTATATCGAATTTCATTCCCACAACACTTGTTTGAGGAATGTATTCATCACCACTAATATCGTGATATGAACCTAATGTAATTTTATTTTGTGATAAACTATCACCTGAAAAACCAATTCCAACAACACCCAATTGCAACCCAGCGCTTAATTTTCCTGCGCCAAGCTTCGTTTTATATGCATATTGCGCGTGAAACGACTGATTGGTAAACAAACCAACTCTATCGTTTATGAATGTAAGTCCAAGACCATGAGTTGATGTGCCAAACTTAACCGGTGAGTTGACAGAAAATATTGAAACTGACCCGGCACCCGGCATACTAATCATGTTTATTCGGTGTTCTCCAATAATCTCAATTAAATTCTTCTCTCCTACCGCTGCAGGATTGAATGCATTTTGATGCAGCATATATTGACTTATCTGTGCATCAAATTGCGCATATATCATGCCTGAAAGTGCAATACAAATACATGTGATAGCTTTTCTCATCTAAAAATTCAAATGTTGTAACTTCAACGAATAGCCTCTTCTGAATTTTGAGAGACAATTCTGAATATGTAAACTAAAAAAACTATAAAAAATTGTATTGCAACTCAAAACAATTTTGTCTAATATTCTTCTTCATTGAAGAAAAAATCTTCTTTACTAGGGTAATCAGGCCAAATATCCTCAATACTTTCGTAAATTTCACCTTCGTCTTCAATTTCCTGCAAATTTTCAATAACTTCAAGCGGAGCGCCTGAGCGCATTGCATAATCTATCAACTCATCCTTGGTTGCAGGCCAGGGAGCATCTTCAATTTTGGAGGCTAATTCCAGTGTCCAATACATAATTAATTGTTAAATTAAAATAATTTGTGATTGTTCTAATTTTCTGCAAAAATAGAAATTTTTTTTATTAATCAATGTGTTTCCATAAAATTTCTTTTTCGCCTGAACTTATTGTTACAAAGCGTGCCAGAGTAAAGAAATAATCTGACAATCTGTTCACATAGATAATCAACTTTGTATCAAAAGGATAAACTGCATTCATTTCTACCATTCTTCGTTCAGCCCTTCGGGTTACCGTTCTGCAAATATGACAAAATCCTGTTGCATTTGTTCCGCCCGGCAAAATAAAAGCTCTTAACTCGGGTAATATACTATTCATATTGTCTATTTCCTGCTCCAGTTGAGCAATATCACTGTCCGAGATTATGCTACGTTCATCACGCTCTTTTACCGTTGTATCAGTTGCCAAATGTGCCCCGACATTAAACAATCGATGTTGTACTTTCTCCAACACATTGTACTGACTTACCACCTCAGCATATGTCATCAAAGTACCAATAAAAGAATTCAACTCATCGATAGTACCATAGGCTTCCAGCCTTATATCTGCTTTCGACACTCGGGTACCTCCCGCTAATCCAGTTAATCCGGTATCGCCTGTTTTTGTATATATTTTCATTAAGTTTTTACAATAATTTCAATTAAAAAATTTTAAAATATCCCTGATGTATAATCAATATCTTATTCGGTATCTGGCTTTTGTTAAGTCTCTGTTTAGCATCAATATACCACATCGATTCAACTCTATAGCCACCTTTACCTTTTCAAACTCAAACAACAAACGCCATGCTTTGTTCATTTCGCATGACCAATCAATGTCATCCACTACAACTATGGCATTATTCGATAAATAATCAGCAATTTGTTCAAAATAAGACAATACAGCGTCGTATGTATGGTTGGCATCCATATACACAAAGTCAATCTTACCCATGTCTTTTACTACTCCGGGAAGAGTATGGGTAATATCACCTGTAACTGTTTTTATGTTATCAAGCCCCAACTGCCGAAATGTAGTCTGTGCAATAGAGGCCGTTTCAGGACA
>JBLIZK010000340.1:0-5232 GCA_048859825.1 Paludibacter sp. | reverse complement strand
TTCAAATCGTCGTATTGAGTAACAGATGTACCATTGCTTAATGAGTAATTGGTATTCTCCATCACCTTTGCACTGTGAACTGCTGAGATAGTAAAATAACTGAAATCGCCACCAATTCGCGAACTCACAGGTACTACATTCCATTGCTGATAGTTATATCCGCGGTAAGTTTTTTGCCAAATAGTTGCTCCACTTACGGTTGAGCCAACAGCCACCTCGACAGCTTTCATACTAATTCGGTTTATCAGTATATATTTGCCATTTATTATTGGCTGAATATCTTCACCGGTTGTAATGTTAACCACACGTTCGGCACCTGTTTGTCCATTCTGGTAACCGGTGCCACCGGGCAACTCCATATAATACTCACGAAGCGGACCATATCCTTCGAAAAACACATCTCTGTCTTTCGACACAAAACGATAGGTAGTAGTAACAGCCTGACGTTCTGATGTGCCACCAAAAGCCTGTACTTTACCATCGGGGGCACGGTAAACAGAAGCTGCTGTCCAGTTGGGTCGGTGCTCAGCATAGGCTAAACGGGCACCATCGCTGGCTTTTACAAACTCACCGCGGGCATACTCGGCTGTACCCCACCAAATGGCTGTTTGCAAGCCATACTCAACCCCTACCATGGGCTCCATTACATTATGACATTCATCGGCAGTAGCATGGTCGCCATTGGCTCGAACAGTAGTAAAAAAACCGGCAAAATTATCAAAACTACCGGCCAGCTGATGCGTATTTCCCTCGTCCAATCTTGACCTTAGGTATCCGTACCAGTTAAGAGCCTCATCGCAGTTCAGAGTATTTCCTCCACTCAACCGAACAGCATCAAACTGCGAATTCTTGCGCAGTTCATTGCATATTTGCAAAAACTGTGATTTCCCATCGTATCCTGTATACTGTCCCCATCCAAAATCAGGTTCGTTAAATGGAGCCACACTCGCAATTTCGCGACCTGCCGCTCTGTGACGTTGTGCCGTCACATTTATTAATTGCGCCCAACGATCCGGCCTGCCCAAATACCAGGAATGCACCGTAGGATGGTCGCAATTCAACATAATTTTTGTACTCAATGGAAAGTATGAAAGCATTGCCAACCTATTATTCAGCATAGTGAGTTCGGCGGCCTTAAGGTCGCCATTTACCAATGAATCGGTTGGTGTAAACGACGACCGGATAATGTCAATATTACTATTCCCCATGAAAGCAATACCGCGCAGGATATTTTCCTGACTTAGCCAGGCCATATCCAAGCCCCATTCAAGAGGTTTCGATTGTCCGACTTCAGATAAATTGAACAGTAATGTACGATGCGGTATAGCCCGTGGCGTCAGGTAATCGCTTGTTCTCAGCACCTGACTATTTAGACCAATGGAAAAGAAAAGAATGGATAGCAGTATATATCTTTTAACTGGCTCTTTTTTCATTTATGCAGATTAAGAATAACAATAAAGCAGTATAAGCGAAGATAATAAAATTCTACAAATCCCCGTTAAATTCTGATGGCAATAAGCCTAGTTCAGTCTTGAAACAACGACTAAAATAGCTGTAATTACTAAAACCGGAAGCGTAGGCTATATCAGCAATAGCACCGGATTTCTGTTTCATCATTTTCAGTGCACTTTTTATTCTGGTTTTACGAATCAGTTCGCAGGGCGAAATACCAATGGTAGCTTTCACTTTACGATATAATGTTGAGTATGAAACACATAACACATCTGCTAACTCATCTACTCCAAAAGAAATATTTGAGATATTTTCCTGAATTTTGGCATCAACCTTATTTAAAAAGTTTTTGTCGGCACCACTATCAGTGGCATCTATCATATTTAATAAATTATTTTTGCGATACTCTTTGGGGGTAACACCAAACTCACGGCGAAAACAACGACTGAAGTACTTCGGGTCATTAAATCCAAGGCTATAAGCTATTTCGGAGATATTCAAATTATTATCGGCCAACAAATGAAGTGATTCGTCGAGCTTTTTTGAATTTACATTTGTACGGGCAGGTTTATGCACCTGTAAAGTTACATTTTTTTCTATTGCTTCCTGTACCGAGGATACTATGCGAAGCTGAGGAACAACCTGAAACAGGTTTTGTCTGTTTATTAAATTGAATGTAGAAATTGCGGCGTCCATATGTATGAATTTTCAGTATTTAACAATAAGGTATTAAAAATCGATAAGCAAAACCGGCCATTTCGATGTTGCAAAGTTGTCCTTTTCTCACTTTTTCCTCTTTCATTATTTTATCATTCGCTTTCACTATTGTAACTTTCAATCAAAAAAGCCGATATTTAACTCTTAAAACCTGAAAACTATTGTTTGTAAAGCGCTATTTCACTTTCTTTGCGCTGATAAATTACATCATCCCTTTTTTCAGGTGCAAACTATTTTATGAAATCACTAAAACAAATTCAATACTATTGTCTTTACTTTTCTCTGCTGATATACATATATCCGTCTGTCCAAATTTATGCCCAGCACAAAGAATCGATTCAAATTAACAAATACAATATCGGCTCCGGACTTAAAAGCAATTTTATTTGTCAGATGGTACAGGATCAGAAGGGATTCATATGGATTGCAACTGAAGAAGGACTTAACAAATTTGATGGGAAAAGCTTTACCGAATTCTCAACAAATCCCGGTCGTTACTCATTATCGCACAATCGGACTCAAGCAATAATGATGGCTCCCGACGGAAATATCTGGGCCGGGACATCGGACGGCCTAAATATATATGATTATGCGTCGGATAGTATAATTCAGGTAAAAACCACTACTACGCCACTTAAAATGGTTTACAACGATGTCACTTATCTGGCTATGAGTCCTGACAATAAAAAAACATGGATTGGTACTTATGGAAATGGTGTAAATTATTTTAATTGGAACAGCAATACTTTTCATCGGTTAAAATTACCAGTTTTGAAAGGGGTTAATGAACCCTTGTTGGTGATGTGCTTGTTGGAAGATGCGAACAAAAGGCTATGGATAGGCACTCAGGATAATGGTTTGTACAAATACAATTTAAATGAGAACAAATTGGAATATTGCTCTTTGAACGACCCGAAATTATCCATCAAAACAATTTTTCAGGACAGTTATAAACGACTTTGGATAGGCACCAGCAAAGGTTGTTATATGCTAAACGAAACAACCAATAAGTTTGACGTAATTGGCTACCCTACAAGCCTGGCATCAAACTCAATAAACATGGTTACTGAGGATAAACAGGGTAAAATATGGATAGGCACTGATTTATTTCTAATTAATTTCTCTTCACGGGTTTTTTCAAAATCAGATAAATTTGATTTTAACACATTTTCTCACGGAGAATCGGGCTATACTTTGAGTTGTCCGCACATTACATATCTGTTGGCTGATAAGGATAATAATATGTGGATAGGCACATTGTGGGGTGGTGTAAATATGCTTCAGGGCATAAAACCAAAATTTACACTTTATCAACATCAGGCCGGTATGCCAAAGTCTATTCCAAGCACACCTATCACGGGAATCAATTCCGACAAACAGGGAAATTTACTTTTATCAACGAATACCAAAGGTATTTATAAAATGAATCTGGCTACCGGCACCTTTGAACCTTTTGTGCAGGGTAAATACGTGGGAGTAGATTTTCAGAATATCTTAACGGATTCTGACAACAATATCTGGTTGGGTACATTTAAAAACGGATTGATAAAACTAAATCAACGCGGAGAACAATTGGCCAATATCGCGAATAATCCAACCGGAAAAAATTCGTTACCGGGTAACGATGTCAGGTTTGTTTATCAAACAAGAAATGGAAATATTTATGCCTGCACCAATAAGGGATTTGCAATTATACATCCAAAAACAAATGAAATTTTAAAAGTATTTGATTTTTGGGGCAATCTGGGCATACGTGTAGTAAAAGAAGACGATAATGGATTGATTTGGATTGGAACATACGGAGCAGGTGTATTGACATACAATCCGGCAAACGATTACATTGATTATCAACCAATAGCAAGTAATTTATTAAAAAAAAGAATCATAATTGTATATGACATTGCTATAAAAGAAAATAAAATTTGGATTGCCACACACGGTCAGGGAGTTTTTGTGTATGATAAAACTAAGAAAACAATTCGCAGCTATACCGAGGAGGATGGATTACGTTCCAATTTTGCACGCAGCATAGTTACCGATGGAACACAAATAGCATGGGTGGGTACTGCTAAAGGCATATCGAGTATAAATACAAAAAACAACGAAATCAATAATTACAACAGCGAAGATGGTGTTCAGTCGCAGGGAATGTATGAACGAAGCTCGTATGTTTTACCTGATGGACGATTTGTTTTTGGTGGATTGAATGGGCTAAATATTTTTGAACCGAAAAATGTAACCAAAAACGATATTTGCCCTCCGGTAATTTTCACAAAACTATCCGTTTTCAATCAAATAATTTCTCCCGCAACAAAAGACAAGCTATCATCGCCAATCAACAAGAACATTACTATAGCCGATGAAATTAACATAAGCTATAGTCAATCCGTATTTACGCTTGAATTTATCGGACTTGACTACAATGCCAATCAAAAAATCCAATATGCGTATTTACTGGAAGGAGCCGATAGTCATTGGAATTACATAGGTAACCAAAACAATATTACTTTCCGAAATCTGACTTCCGGAAATTATATATTAAAAGTTAAAGCATCGAGCCCCGACGGAGTTTGGGGAGACGAATACAATTCAATTGTTATAAAAATTCATCCTCCTTTCTGGAAAACATGGTGGGCGTACACTATTTACCTGATTATTATCGGATTTATTATATATTTTATATGGCAATTTGCCACCATAAAAATCCGGACAGCCAACGAAATAAAAGTAGAACGTGCAAAACTGGAAAAGGAAGAAGAATTACACCAGGAAAAATTACAGTTTTTCACCAATATTTCGCACGAGTTCCGTACACCTCTAACATTAATAATCGGGCCTCTTGAAAAAATGCAGGCTGATGAACCCGATCTGAACAAAAAAAATCATATCAGGCTAATGCTTCGAAACGCTCGCAGGCTTTTGGTAATGGTAAATCAATTGCTGGATTTCAGAAAAGCTGAAAAAGGGCAAATGCAATTGAGTGTACGTTACGCCGATATAAATGCCTTTATTACCGAAATTCTTCATGCGTATACCGAATTAAAAGAAGCAAAAAACATACGA
>JBLIZK010000339.1:0-5459 GCA_048859825.1 Paludibacter sp. | reverse complement strand
AAAAAAATAAACTATTTGTAATGTACGATTATATCAAAGGACAAATAACAGAGTTAACACCTGCATATGCAGTACTTGAAACTGCCGGGATAGGCTTTCTGATTCATATACCCCTATCGGTTTACTCACAGCTAAACGGCCAATCATCAGCCAAACTTTTTGTATATCAGGCTATACGTGAAGATGCCCATTTGTTCTATGGCTTTTCAACTCAGGCCGAACGACAATTGTTTTTATTATTAATTTCAGTATCCGGAATAGGACCTAATACAGCCCGTATGATAATGTCGTCGTACTCGGCTGCCGAAATTCAGGATATGATAGCCACGGGTAACGTAACAGCACTGAACAGCATTAAAGGCATTGGCAGCAAAACTGCCCAACGAATTATTGTTGATCTCAAAGATAAGATATTGAAGATTGGTGGAATTGACAATGCACAAGGCACTCAGCTTTCACTCCAATCAAACCCGGTAAAAGAAGAAGCCATATCGGCACTGGTAATGCTTGGCTTTGCATCATCGGCATCGCAAAAAGCAGTAGAACAGCTAATTAAAAACGAGCCAGGGCTTAAAGTAGAGCAATTAATTAAGCTAGCACTAAAAATGCTTTAGAGAATAATCAACAACCCAAACACGTTAACTACGACAGATGTAGTATGAATTTTCAAAAACGCATTCAATATTTCCTTATCATTGCCGTACTTTTAGCAGGTTCGGCTTTTGCTATTTATAACCAGTCTGCAAGTCAGACTCTACAAATATCAGAGTCGGACAGCAAGGCAGAAGAAGACACTACCACTACGCAAACACGCCTGAAAAAATACGAACACAATACCATAGAGGACCTGAGCACCACCTACCCAATGGATAACAAACAACCCGACAACATAAAAACAGTGGTTGAGTTCGATGACAAAACAGGGAATTATGTGATTCGTACACGGGTAGGCGAAACCGACATTACCACACCTTTCAGTATGACCAGCGATGAATACCTTCGCTATTCAGCTCAAAATGAAATGCAAAGCTATTGGAAGGAAAAGAATAGAAAAGGGGATGTAAACAATGAGGATAAGTTCTCTTTGTCCGACATGAAATTTAACATTGGCCCTGCCGATAAAATTTTCGGACCGGGTGGCGTACAGGTTCGCACACAAGGCTCGGCCGAGCTCATTTTTGGCGTAAAGCACAATAAAATTGAGAATCCGGCACTTACCGAAGACATGCGTAGCATTTTCACACCTGATTTCGACATGAAAATTCAGATGAACGTACAGGGCACTGTAGGCGACAAAGTGAACTTCGGCATGAATTACAATACGGAATCGTCATTTGATTTTGACCAAAATATGGTAAAACTAGCCTATAAGGGTAAAGAAGATGATATTATAAAAAACATTCAGGCTGGTAATGTGAGTATGCCACTCAGCAGTTCGCTCATAACCGGAAGCACAGCCTTGTTTGGTATAAAAACAGACTTACAGTTTGGAAAATTGAGTGTATCGGCCATCGCCACTCAACAACAGTCGGAAACAAAAACGGTCAGCTCAAAAGGTGGCGTTCAAAAAACCGAGTTTGAGATTAAAGTTGACGAATACGATGAAAACAGACACTTTTTTTTGGGTCACTTTTTCCGCGACAGGTATGATGCTTCCATGTCAACAACACCTTACATTGCTTCGGGTATAAAAATTAACCGTGTGGAAGTATGGGTAACCAACAAACGCGCAAACTACGATCAGGCCAGAAATATTCTTGCTTTTATGGACCTTGGCGAAGTTGATAAAATCGACAATAGCTTTTGGGGCCTCTTAGGAAACGAAAAAAATCCATACAACAAAGTAAACAAATTATACGACCAAATTACGGCATTACCAAACATTCGTGACGTGCAATTAGCTAATTCTGCAATTAATGACGCATTTGGTGGTAATGGCGTTACAGGAGGTGAAGATTACGAAAAAATAGAAAGTGCGCGCAGACTTGAAAGTTCAGAATATATCTTAAATGCCGATTTGGGTTATATTTCATTAAAATCGCAATTGAACCCCGACGATGTATTAGGTGTGGCGTATGAGTATACTTACAAGGGAACAGTTTATCAGGTAGGTGAATTCTCAACCGATGCTGTAACCGCTCCCAATGCACTAATAGTGAAGTTATTGAAAACCACAACACAATTACCAAATCGGAAAATTTGGGATTTGATGATGAAAAATATCTATTCGCTTGGGGCTACCCAAATTGAAAAAGATAATTTTGAACTGAACATTGTATACCGAAACGATTCGATTGGAACTGACCTGCAATACATCACCGAAGGTAACATTGCCAATAAATTACTTTTACGGGTAATGAATCTGGATAAATTAGATGTTAAAAACAATGCAAACCCCGATGGAAAATTTGATTATCTGGAAAATATGACGGTTAATTCATCTACCGGACGAATTATTTTCCCTGTACTTGAACCATTTGGCAAACATCTGGCAGATGCAATTGGAAATCAATCCATTGCATCGGATTATATTTTTCAGGAATTGTACGATTCAACTTTAGTGGTAGCTCAGGAGAAAAGCGAACTTAATAAGTTCAGAATTACCGGCGAATATAAAGCTGCCGGTGGTTCTGAGATACGCCTGAATGCCATGAATATACCCCGAGGCTCAGTAACCGTTACTGCAGGCGGAGCCATATTAGTTGAAAATGTGGACTATACAGTGGATTATACAATGGGTACCGTTACTATTCTGAATCAGTCTATCGTAGAATCGGGCACAAACATCGATGTAAAACTGGAAAATCAATCCATGTTTAACATGCAACGAAAATCGTTGATAGGTACCCATCTTGAATATCAGTTCAACAAGGATTTTAGTTTAGGAGCTACCATTATGCACCTATCCGAAAAACCACTTACTCAAAAGGTTAACACTGGCAACGAGCCTATTTCAAATACTATTTGGGGAGTAAATACCTCGTGGCGTACCGAATCGCAGTGGTTAACAAATATGCTGGATAAACTACCATTTGTTAATGCCACAAAACCATCTACAATAGCACTGAATGCCGAATTTGCACAATTAATTCCGGGGCATTCTAACGTAATTGGTTCGCAGGGGAAATCGTATATCGACGATTTTGAAGCCACAAAAACATCCATCGATATTCATTACCCGATAAACTGGACACTTGCGTCGACACCCTACGACCCGGGTCCCAACAGTTTATTTCCGGAAGCAAGTTCAACTACAATTGAATATGGAAAAAACAGGGCGCTTATGTCGTGGTACTATGTTGATCAAAACCTGAACGCAAAGAACCCGAGCCGGTTAACACCATCGCACTTGCGCAATGATACGGCTTCGCAATCGAATCATTACACCCGCGATGTAAACGTAAAGGAAGTATTCCCAAACAAAGATGTGATTGTAACGGACCGCAACCTGCTTACGATAATGAACTTATCGTATTACCCTACGGAACGCGGTCCATACAACCTCGACACCGACAATATTGACAGCGAAGGTAATCTGCTCAACCCCGAAAAACGTTGGGGCGGTATTATGCGCAAACTCGAAACAACCGACTTTGAAACATCCAACGTAGAATACATTGAGTTTTGGATGATGGACCCGTTCATCTACGACAAAAACAATCCGAAAGCCGGAGGAAAACTATACTTCAATCTTGGAGATATTAGCGAAGATGTACTAAAAGACGGTAAAAAAGCATTTGAACACGGATTGCCAATTGACGGCGATTTAACAAAAGTTGAAACCACTTTGTGGGGTCGTGTGCCTAAAACACAATCAACAGTAGTGGCCTTCGACAATACACCGGGCGCCCGAGCCAAACAAGACGTGGGTCTCGACGGGCTATCGAGCGACGATGAGCAGTTGTTTAATACCTATAAGGATTTTATAGATCGACTGAAATCAAAAGTTAGCACCAGTGCGTGGCAAAATATGTTGAACGATAGGTTTTCGGCGGCAAATGACCCTGCAAGCGATAATTACAGCTTTTTCAAAAGCTCTGATTACGATAACGAAAAAGCAAGCATCCTTACCCGCTATAAACGGTACAACGGTAGTGAAGGAAATTCACCAGATGCGAGCAATACACAGGAAGAATACACGACAACTCAATCTACATCACCCAACGTGGAAGACGTAAACGAGGACAATACGCTAAACGAATACGAAAAATACTTTCAATACTCGGTAGATATTAAACGTGATTCGATGTTGATAGGTCGTAACTACATAACTGATAGTCACACAGCCAGCGTACAATTGGCCAATGGAAATACTGAAGATGTAACCTGGTATCAGTTTAAAATTCCGGTAAGAGAATACGAAGGCAAAGTAGGAAGTATCCGTAATTTCAAATCCATACGATTTGTGCGTATGTTTATGACCGGTTTCAAAAAAGAAACCCATTTACGGTTTGCCACACTTGAACTTGTACGTGGTGAATGGCGCAAGTATAGCAAAAATGATTTGAATTTGCCGGGCAAAATGCCTGTTTCGGACGGGACGCTGGACGTACAGGCTGTAAACATCGAGGAAAATGCCAATAAAACGCCTGTAAACTACGTATTGCCTTCGGGCATAAGTCGCGTTATTGACCCGGGACAAGCACAGATTGCTCAGCTCAATGAGCAAGCTATGGTTATGAAAGTACAAAACCTGGCGCCACACGATGCACGTGCCGTTTACAAAAAAACGGGCTACGATATGCGTCAGTATAAACGTTTACAAATGTTTGTACATGCCGAAAAAATAACGGGCGACCTTACCAAACTAACCGATTACGATTTAAGTTGTTTCATTCGCATTGGTTCGGATATGAAAAGCAACTACTACGAATACGAAATTCCTTTGAAATTAACCGATCCGGGAACCTATTCGAATGAATCGGACAAAGACAAAGCATTGGTTTGGCCCGAGGAAAACATGTTTGATTTTCCATTCACAGTTCTGACAAATGCAAAATTGGAACGCAATAAAATGAAACAAAACGGTACATATGTATCGGATTATATCCCTTTTTACGACAAAGGCAAAAACAAAATTCGGGTAGTAGGTAATCCATCTATTTCTGATGTTGAGAATATTATGATTGGTATTCGGAATAACTCTGTGAATGGCGATATAAAAGATGGTGAAATTTGGGTAAACGAGTTACGCATGTCTGAATTCGACGAGGAAGGAGGCTGGGCAGCAATGGGTAATCTGGCAATCGGGCTATCAGATATTGGTAACATCAATATTTCGGGAAGAACCGAAACTGCCGGTTTTGGTAGCATTGAAAGTAATGTACTTGACCGACGACAGGACGATTTAAAACAAATGAGCTTCTCAACAAACCTGGATTTAGGCAGGTTTATTCCCGAACAGGCAAAAGTGCAGTTGCCTACCTATTTCTCGTACACCAATGAAACATTGCAACCCA
>JBLIZK010000338.1:0-10999 GCA_048859825.1 Paludibacter sp. | reverse complement strand
GCATCCACCTCAGTCCAGTTATTGGTAAAGCCTTTTAGCCGGTAGGCATATTTAATCTTCTCGGCCATATCGTGATTCAGAGCTGAGAACTCTATACTAAAGCTCTTATCCGATTCGTTAAGACGAATGGCTTTGAGCTGTTTGTTTTCAAATTCGAGCACACGCCCCAACATATCATTGCCCAATGGGTAGATGGATTCGTTCAACACCCTGATGCGGGTGATGGTGGCTCGGCACTGTCCAGGTTCTGCACTGAATTTGAGAGGGTCGAAGATGGTAAAGCCGGCCATATTGCCAAAATACATTTTTCCATCGCTGCCTTTACAGTACGCATCCCAGTAAAACTGATTGGATTTTAGTCCATCTGCTTTTGTAAACTTGCGGCTTGTTTTCAGGTTTGGGTCAAAGGCACAAAGTCCCTTATCAGTACTCAACCATAGCTGGCCGGCAGCGTCTTCGAGCATACCATATACCACATTGTCCAACAGCCCATCCGACTCGGTATAATTGCTAAAGTAAAGATGTTGTCCGTTTTCTGTAAGCGAGTAAATACCGTACCCATTGCTCCCAAACCATATTTTTCCATCTTTGGTTTCGAGGATACAATTTATTTTCAGAATACGTTTTTGGTGTGGACGCATCAGTTCGTAGCGGAAGTGCTGATAACTTATCCGGTTTTGTGTAATGGATGATTTATCCGGATAAACACAAAAAAGTCCGTTGGCAGTACCTACCCACAAGCGGCGTTTGGAGTCGATATACATGCCTGTAATGAATTTAAACCGCTGTTCGGCCGGCAAATAATTGAGCAAATGAGTAAATGTTCCGGAAGTTATATCGAAATAATCCAGTCCATTACGGGTACCTACCCAAAGCGCTTTGTTCTTATCGTCGGGTGCTATAGCAGCCACAAAATCGTTCAGAATGCCGTTTTTTTGATTGGGCGAATACGAAAACTGTTCAAAAACGGGTTTGTTGCGCGTGGCATAACGCATACGGTTAATACCCCGTCCCCAGGTAGCTATCCAGTAATCGTTGTTAAAATCCTGACAAATAAAACTCACCGAGTTATGACTTAGTGTTTTTGTGTTGCCCGACATTGCCCTGAAATGCGTAAATGCCTCACTTCCTTTACGCCTGACACTTAACCCGCCCTCAACGGTACCAATCCACAAGTCTCCATTTCGGTCTTCATAAATAGCATTTACCGGATTAGCCGGAATGCTTTGGTTATTGGATGGTACATGGTATACATTGTTAAAAATGCTTGTTTTCTGAGTCAGAATATTTACGCCTCCCTTTTCGGTACCGACCCAAATGGCATTTTCATCGGCAAAAAGGCAACTGGCAAAATTATTGTTGAGTGCCACCCCACTCACCGATGCATCAATGGTTATTCGCTGAAAGCTATCGGTTCGGTAGTCGTAGATGTTGATACCAATCAATGTTGCCACAATCAGTTGTCCATTCTTACTTTTCCGGATGTCGGTTACAAAATTGGACGACAGGCTACCCTGTAGATGTGCGGCATTGCGGTAATGAACAATGGTTTCGGTAGTTGAATCGTATTTGTAAAGTCCCAGCGAGGTGCCTACCCAAATAAAACCTCCTTCGTCGAAAATAACAGTAACATAGCCTGCCAGATTTTTCAGCTTATCGCTTACAGTTACCAGGCTATACTCGTTTTTGCTATCTTTTATCAGCCTGAAAACATGATTGTCGATACCCAGAAATACGCTGTTTTTGGCACAGTGCAGCGTGTTTACAGCAGATTTACCGCTATAGGCAAGCTTTGCCGCCGGTTTTTGCGTATCCGAAGGCTGTATCACCGCCACTCCTTTATCTGTTACAGCCCATATAGTTCCGGTATCGTCTCTTACGAGGTCATTTACCGATACATTCTGAAAATCAAATTCACCCTGAATCACGTCGTCGGCATTCTGGATGCGTCCGTTACGGTAGTTCAGGTAATTAATCCCATTTTCGGTGGCTATCCACAGGTTTCCCCTTGCGTCCTCAACCACAGCATGTACATTATCGCTCAGCAGGTTGTTGCCTGCATTACGGCTGTTAAAATGCACAAAATCGTATCCATCGTACCTGTCCAGACCATAGCTTGTGGATATCCAAATAAAACCCTGCGAATCGCGATATATTTGGTTAACCATATTGCGCGACAATCCTTCATCGGCCGTAAGATATTGAATTTTATAAAGTAAAGCCTGTGCCGGCAGAGCACAAAGCATTATTATAAGTAAAAAAAGTAGTCTTTTCATTTCAATTTTTGTATCTACATAACCTACTTCAGGTTAACCACTGCGAAAATAAACAATTATCCTTCGTAAAACATGAATAATTGTCCTTTATAAGTGGATAAATTTTTATTCGCTCTTTAATGACACTCTTTTTCGTACAGGTGACTCGCAATGCTTGCAATATTTACAATCATTGTCATTGAATTACGAACTCAAAACTTATTTTAATAGCAACCGACAACAACTATAATATTTATGGATCGTGGCATACGTATATTGTATATAGTGATTTTATTATCTGACATTTTACAAATATTCAAATTGGTTTCCGATGTATAAGACGACAAATTTTGCAAAAAGGGGCAAAAAAAGCTACTGTATCGGATCATTTGCCGTAAATTGCAACTTCAAATCGGGCTTAATCAACAGCACCTGTTTCTGCTTAACATTTTTTATAGCCCGTGTGAAAAACAATTTAAAAACTCAAACAGTTAGTACCAATAAAAAAGGAAGAGAGAGAATTTAATGAGTTCAAATCAGGAAAGTGCATCCCGCTGGCTTGGCAAGTGGATGGCCGAAATTAAAGACAGATATCTTTATGCTTCGGTGCTCACGGTATTCAGCGCAGGATGCTTTGTTATATTTAGCTGGTTTTTATCTTTGTTTGCAGCCCTGTGGCTTACAAACGGACAGATATTACCCCAAAATCTATTCTATGCAGCCATTGCATTGGCCGGAAGGTATATTTTTGCGCATTTTGCTTCGACGCTGAATTACAGCGCAGGCAATAAAATTGTATCCGGCATAAAATCGAAACTATACCCACGATTGCTCCACAACAATCAAACCGATTCTGTTACGGGCACTTTGCTCCTCACCCGTGCCACCGACGATTTACGACCGTTTTTTGCCTTTTTTGTACCTTATGCCATTGCATCGGTGCTGGTGAGTGTGGTATTGCTTGTAGTTAGCTTTTGGTTCGAAAAATGGGTAGCAATTGTGCTGCTGGTTATATTTCTGGTTATTCCGGTACAAATGATGGTGATTGGCGTGGGTGCCGAGGCATTACACAAAAAACACATCGACCTCTTTATGAAGTATTCGGCTGTATTTTACAACCGACTGCACACGGTTGCCGAAATAGTAAACCTCAATAACCTGAAACAACAATATTCATTTTTATCAGACAAAAGTAAAGCTTTGAACGACGCTACTACTAACGTAATGCGTGTGGCAATTCTATCGTCGGCAGTGCTGGAGTTATTTGTAACCATTGCCATTGCGGCCATCGCCATTTATCTGGGGATGAGCCTTCTGGGTATAATGCACGGCCCAAACTACGGGAAAGGTTATAATTTTCAGATAGCTCTCTTTTTATTGATGCTGGCTCCCTACTATTTCTTTTACCTCCGAAAATTTGTTAGCGCATACCACGACCGCAACCGTGCCGTAGCAGCTGCCAAATTATTAATGCCTGTACTTGCCGATGCCGATGAACCCGCTTTTACCGATGCTCAGGTACAATTACAATCCATTGAAATTGAAGGACTAAGCTTCTCGTACCCCGACTCTGTTATAAAAGTACTACACAATATCCAACTAACAATGCCTGTGAAGGGACTGGTACTAATAAAAGGAATTTCGGGCTCCGGAAAATCCACTTTACTCAAAATTTTAGCCGGAAGTATGACTCCGGGCGAAGGTAGTCTTCGTGTAAACAAACAGGATAACTACTGGTCGCAACGCTGGTTGCAGGTAAACAGCTCGTACATGAATCAGTTTCCGTTTATTTTTGATGGTAGTTTAAAGTACAATGTTTTTCCGGAAAATGAGAACGCTACAATTCCGGCTTATCCGTCATTTTTAAATAAAATTCTGGATAAAAAAGAAGACGGATGGCAAACCGTGCTGAGCCATAATGGTAAACAACTTTCGGGTGGCGAGCGCCAGTTGCTCACAATGGCACGCATGATGCTGCACCCACGTCCTATAGCTATTCTCGATGAGCCTACAGCCAACCTGGATGCCGATACTGTGGAAATAATTCTGGAACAAATACAAACGATGGCCAAGGAAAGACTTGTTATCATTGCTTCGCACGAAGATAAGTTTGACACGATAGCCACAACCGTTCTGAACCTGAACTGGGGCGAGCAAATGCCCTCCAACTAAACAGCAAATATCATGGATAAATTTCTGAAAAAACATATATTTCAACCTTTGGCAGGCAGATGGCTCCTGGGCGTATTGCTTTTGCTCTTCTGGACCATTTCGTTTTTGTTTTTACCAGCCCTCTCGGGATGGTTTCTGGCTGCCAGCAGTGTGGCTTTTATCACTGCCAATACCATGTTTGCCTATCTGATACCATCGTCAATCATTCGGCTGATGACGATTTTACGAACTGCATCGAGGTATTTTGAGCGTTTGCAAAACCATAAAAGCACGCTTGATGCACAACGTAGGCTGCAACTACGTATTTTTGAGTCGGTAGCCCGTTTTCCGTATTTCAAAAAACAGGTAAACAACAACTCCAGCATTCTCGAAAACAGCACACATGGGATTGATTTAATTCTGAATCATATTCTGCTGTGGATTCTGCCTCTGGCTACTTTGGTAATCTCAATTCTATTGTATGGCATTTTTCTGATGATATTCTCTAAAGTGGTTGCCATTGAATTTTTATTTTCGTCGGCCGTGCTCCTGTTTCTTGTACCACAATACATTCTGGGTAGAAACCGCATGCACTACCAACAACTTAAGAACCTTCGCGAAGAGAACAATCAGGCGCTTATTCAGAGCTTCAGAGGCCGTATTGAAATTGCAAAATATCATCTAGAGGATAAAGCCATTCATCAGCACACAGAGCGGATGCTCGCTATTGAGCGCCTCGAACGGAAACTGCAAACTAATTCGTTTACATTACAACTGCTTGTGGGATTAGGTTTTAGTCTTCTTGCATTGTTTTTATTATGGAGTTCGGCACGTGAGCAAATGGATGCATCGCTGGCTATCGGTATTTTCTTTGGAATTTTAGCACAAGCCGAGCTGGCCGAAATGTTGTTTGCCGGAAAATCGGAAAAAAGTTCGGTTACACATCAGATAAACGACCTCGACCACATCATCACCGAAGGTGAAAAATCAGTTGAAAGCAAACCGGTTGACTCTTCGTTCGGACAACTACAACTCGTACAGTTCTGCGCAAGGGTTCCCGAGTCGCCTGTAAAAACCGAAGCCCTTACGCTTGATATAAAAAAAGGCGACTGGATAGCGCTTTATGGCGAAACCGGAAAAGGGAAAACCACTTTCCTGAATAGCTTGTTTTATCCGGAATACCGACTGAGCGGCGAAATAGTATGGAATGAGACGGAAAAACTGGCTCATTTACCTGTGCCGCAATGTATATATGTAACCCAAAAGGCCTATTTGCTCACAGGTACATTGCGCGAGAATTTTCAGGGTTATCCCGACGAAGAAATTATTCGGGCACTGGAAACAGTTGACCTGATAAGCTGGTTTGAGCAATTACCCGACGGGTTAAACAGCTGGTTGGGCGAAAATGGCGAAACCCTGAGCGGAGGACAACGCAAAAAACTATTGCTGGCACAAGCCCTGCTTAAAAACCCCCAACTTTTGATTGTGGACGAACCTACTGCAGGCATCAGCTCCGAAAGCGCCATTTCTATCTTTCAAACAATTCGTCAGCGTTACTCCGACATTACTATTCTGATGGCCACGCACCTGAAAGATTTTGAGAATGTGGTGGATAAGGTGGTGAGAATGTAAAAATTATCCACCAAATGGAAACATTTTCATCTGACATTTGAGTTAATAATACTATCTTTACTCTCTGTTAACAGTAATTTTAGTATGCAAAAACTACTTATCGGACTCGCATTTGTTTGCCTCCCTGTCATTGGACAAAAAAAAGAAATACAGATGGGTTACCCCATCACCCCTGTACCATTTACTTCGGTAAAAGTAACCGATGCATTTTGGGGACAACGTCTCAAAGCCAGTCGCGAAGTAACCATTCCGCTTGCATTTAGCAAATGCGAAGAAACAGGACGCTATACGAACTTTGTGAAAGCAGCCAATCCGAGTGAAAAATACAAGGTGGAAGGATTTTCGTTTGATGATACTGATGTATACAAAACCATTGAGGGTGCCAGCTACTCCATGCAAACCTTTCCTAATAAAAAACTGGATAAATACATCGACAGCATTTTAACAATAGTGGCAAAAGCGCAGGAAAAGGATGGTTATCTTTATACCTCACGCACTATGAATCCTAAACATCCGCACGAATGGGCGGGTACTAAACGTTGGGAAAAAGAAGAGGATTTGAGTCACGAGTTGTATAATCTAGGTCACATGGTTGAAGGTGCCATTGCACATTATCAAGCCACCGGCAAACGGAACTTTCTGGACATTGCCACAAAATTTGCCGATTGTGCCGTACGCGAAGTAGGCGATAAACCGGGACAGGCAACCGTAGTTCCGGGTCATCAAATTGCTGAAATGGCTTTATCCAAGCTTTATGTGCTCACCGGAGATATTAAGTATCTTCATTTTGCAAAATTCCTTTTGGATAAACGCGGATATACTGAACGAAAAGACGAATACAGTCAGGCCCACAAACCTGTTTTGGAACAGGACGAAGCTGTAGGACATGCCGTGCGTGCTGCTTACATGTACACCGGTATGGCCGATGTGGCTGCTCTCACCGGCGACTCTGGCTATATAAAAGCGATTGATAAAATATGGGAGAATATCGTAAATAAAAAACTGTATATCACTGGTGGTATTGGTGCTACCAGTCATGGCGAAGCTTTTGGCAAAAATTATGAACTACCCAATATGTCGGCTTATTGCGAAACCTGTGCTGCCATAGGCAATGTTTATCTGAACTATCGTTTGTTTTTGCTACACGGACATGCGAAATACTTCGATGTACTGGAACGTACGCTCTACAATGGGTTGATATCAGGCGTATCGCTCGATGGAGGTGGCTTCTTCTACCCTAACCCACTCGAATCGATGGGACAACATCAACGTCAACCCTGGTTTGGATGCGCTTGCTGTCCATCGAATATTGCCCGTTTTATCCCCTCGGTACCGGGTTATGTGTATGCTGTGCACAATTCCGATGTGTACGTAAACTTATTTATGTCCAATAACTCGAATATTGCTGTCAATGGTAAGAAATTACAACTTACACAAACAACTACATATCCGTGGAATGGCGATGTAAAAATTAATGTAACACCATCGGGTAAGCAAAATATCAATCTTAGAATTCGTATTCCGGGATGGGTGCGCGGGCAGGTAGTTCCCGGCAATCTTTATAATTTTGCCGACAACAAAAACCTGACTTATAGCATAAAAGTAAACGGACAAGTTGTATCATCTGCTATCGAAAATGGTTATTTTACAATTTCACGCAACTGGAAAAAAGGCGATGTGGTAGAAATTCATTTCGATATGGAACCTCGTTTGGTGAAAGCTCACCCGCTTGTTGCCGACGATCGTGGCAAAGTGGCTGTAGAGCGCGGTCCGGTAGTATATTGTGCCGAGTGGCCCGACAATGATTTCAATATTTTCAGTGTTATGATGCCCCGCAAGCCACAGTTTACATTGCAGACTAAACCCGAATTGCTTTTTGGTATAAATATGATACATACCGATGCTCAGGTACTTAGCTATAACACCGAAGGTAAAATTGAGGCAAAAGATGTGAAATTGAACTTAATACCCTATTACGCCTGGTGTCATCGTGGTAGTGGCGATATGGCTGTATGGCTTCCTACCGACCTAAGCGCTGGTCGCCCATCGATGCCACCTACAGCTGCCTCGGAGAGCTCGGTATCTGCCTCGCATAAAGTAAAAACTCTATCGGCTGTTAACGATAGATTATTGCCACGCGACGAGAACGATCGTTCGGTACCTTATTATCATTGGTGGCCAAAAAACAATACTACCGAATGGATAGTATATGAGTTTAAAGGTGCCAAAACAATAAGTAATTCATCGGTATTTTGGTACGACGATGGCCCCTGGGGTGGCTGCCGTGTGCCTAAGGATTGGAAACTATACTACAAAACCGACGATGGAGCATGGAAAGCAGTATCGGCCAAAAATGAGTATGGCGTTATCAAAGGAATAGCCAACAATGTTCAGTTCGAAAAAATAACCACAACTGCATTAAAACTCGAAATTCAGCTACCCGAGAAGGAATCGGCCGGATTATTCGAATGGGAAGTGGAATAACAACTTTAATAAAACAAAAAATGGTGAGCCTCTGAATCAGACTCACCATTTTTTGTCAAAAATCTATTCGTGTTTTATTTCGTTTTAAACTTACAACAAGACTAAGCTTTACGAATAGCTTCTACTTCGGCTACCGTTTTAGGTTTAATTTTCGTTCCTAAGCGTCGCGCTCCGTTTTCGGTCATCATGTAATTCTCTTCGTTTCGTATACCACCAAAATTGCGGTATTTCTGCACTTCCTGCCAGTTAATAAAGTCGGTAAACTGTTTCTCAGCCTGCCATTTATCCATCAATTCAGGTATAAAGTATATCCCGGGTTCAATGGTGAAAACATGTCCGGCTTTTAATGGTTTGGCAAAACGTAAGGATTTAAGCCCAAACTGAGTACTTTTAGCTTCGCCATCGTAACCTACCCAAACTTCTCCCAAATTTTCCATATCATGCACATCGAGACCCATCATGTGTCCAGTTCCACACGGCAGAAACAAAGCATGCGCACCTGCTGCAATTATTTCATCGGTATTTCCTTTTAACATACCAAGGCTCTTCATATTTTCGGTGATCGATCGACATGCCGCCAGATGTACATTCCGAAAGGGAGTATTCAGTGAAAGTGTATCAATTGCAGCCTGATGAGCTTCCAGACTCATTTCGTAAATCATTTTTTGTTGAGAAGTAAAACCAGTATCTACCGGAAATGTACTTGACAAATCGCCGGCATAACGACTTTCGACTTCTGCTCCGGCATCAAGCAAAAACAAGTCGCCACTTTTCAGCACATTGCCATGGTAGTGGTTGTGGAGCGTTTGACCGTTGATGGTGGCAATAATCGGAAACGAAAGGTTGCCATTTGCCTCCAGCGCTATTTCGTACACGCGTGCTGCAACTTGTGCTTCAGTCATTCCCGGACGAGCCATCTGCATACCAGCCACATGCATATCCACCGACAAATCAACCGCTTTTTCAATCTCAGCAATTTCTTCAGCCGATTTTATTTCGCGTTGGCTTACCACAGCACGAATTAGTTTTACCGATGCTTTTTGCGCAGTTTCCGAAGGTTTGATGTTCAATAATTCGAACAACTGAATTTTATGTTCGGCGCGGTAAGGAGGAAGAAAATGGACTTCGCGGCTCAGTTTGTTAGCCAAAACAGAAGCCAGTTTGTTAATCGGCATAGTAGCAGAAATTCCGGCTTCTGCAGCTCTTTCGGCAATCGTAGGTTGCGGTCCCATCCAAACAATATGATCGATGCTGTAGTCGTCGCCAAAAAGCATCTGGTTATTGTTATCAACATCAATTATGGCTGCTAAGCCGGGAAAATCGATGCCAAAATAATACAGAAAAGTACTATCCTGACGGAAATGATAGCCATTGTCGGCATAATTCATCGGGCTTTCGTCGTTGCCCAAAAGGAGTATTAATCCTGAGCTCACTTTTTCGGCAAGCTCTTTACGCCGGGCTATATATACTTCGGGTTTGAACATATATATTGTTAATTGCGGTTTAAAATACTTACAATAAG
The DNA here is from genome assembly GCA_048859825.1 of Paludibacter sp. GTDB lineage: Bacteria > Bacteroidota > Bacteroidia > Bacteroidales > Paludibacteraceae > Paludibacter. The sequence continues at coordinate 955 of JBLIZK010000338.1, read as the reverse complement.
TTGTTTGACAATCTCAGATTCCTCGGTTTTACTAGTAGCAATAAAAAGTGTTAGTGCTGCTAAAGTCGAGTTGTCGAAAATTGGGTTACCATATTTGTTTATCAATGCATTATTCTTTTGCATGAAATACAAAAAACATGCAGCAGCTATGCGTTTATTTCCATCAACAAATGAATGGTTTTTTGTGATGAAATACAGTAAATTGGCCGCTTTTTCCTCGATAGACGGATAGAGTTCAGTTTCGCCAAAACACTGTTTTATTTGATTTATAGAACTATGGAAACTATCATCTTTTGGTTTTGCAAACACATCAGATTCAAAGTCGGAATACATTGTTTTAATCAAATCCATGTAGTCATCATAGCTTGGAAAAAAAGTTTCTTTGCTTGTATTCCCTTTTTTGTCGAGTGTTTCGTGGTCGTAATCGTCGAGTAGTTCAAGACCTTTGGCAAATACCTTAAGCATTTCAATTTCCTCATATGTACTTTGTTCTTCAATGGCACGATTGAGTATTCTGATTCCTGTTTTAAGGTATTCTACTTCTTGCTGTTTTTGAGCAAGACGTTTTTCGTTGATGGCATAACCTTGAACCAGATAGTCTTTTAATCGCTGAGTTGCCCATTGACGAAACTGAGTACCACGCTGTGATTTAACACGATAACCAACTGAAATAATCACATCTAAATTATAATATTCAGTAATTCTGACCTGTTCTTTTCCTTTTATAGCACCGTGTTGAGTGGTATGTGCAAATTTTGCACATACCATATTTTTATCTAATTCATTTTCAGTAAAGATATTGTTAATGTGCTTTGAAATCACAGTTCTATCACGATCAAAGAGTTCTACCATTTGAGCACGACTTAACCACACAGTTTCATTTTCAAACTGCACATTTAACTCTGTCTGATTATCAGATGTTTTGTATAATTCAATTTTGCTTTCCATAGCAATT
>JBLIZK010000337.1:0-3031 GCA_048859825.1 Paludibacter sp. | reverse complement strand
GTTAGGCGCCTGATACAATAAGTCGCTGCCACACAAAGTTTAAAATCAGTTCATCGAAAGAAGAACATTTTACTTTGTGTGGCAGCGACTTTTTTTTGTTTAATTCTATTCTACATAAACCCCTGTTGCTTCAGGGCATTTATAAATTTTTCGGAAAAAAACTCGTTGTTTTTACGGGTATATCTTACATCAGTAAATACCTGTGCCAGGGTTTCTTTCGCATTCTCGGCTACAAATTTCCGGTATAATTCCATCTCTTCTTTCTCCCGGTAAATTGCATCAATTTTATCAGCCGTAAATTCTGAATATTTTTCATAGTGCACTATCGATTCAAGTGGGAGGCGGTCGGTAGGTATTACGTCCGCTTCAGGATAGCCAACGGTCAAAGTGGTAACCGGCACTACCAGTTTTGGCAATTGCAGGGCTTCAATAATTTCCTGTGCATTGTAGGTAGTTGTACCCAGGTAGCATATGCCCAGGCCGGCAGCTTCGGCAGCCACAGCAAATGTTTGTGCAAAAATTATGGCATCGATAGCCGAAGATACAAAGGATTCGAAATTGGCGTATCCGGGCTCTGCATTTCGCTGCAGGCACCACTGCGAGAAACGGTTGAAATCGGCACAAAAGGTAAGCACCAATGGCGCTTGTTGTACCATTGGCTGACGAAAATGCGCAGGTGCCAGGGCTTCTTTAATAGTCTGATCCGTAGTGGCCACTACACTGTAAGTTTGCATATTACCTGTATTGGACGATTGCGCCGCCAACGTAAACAATTGCTCTAATAACTCTTTTTCAATGGCTTTTGAACTGTACTTACGCACTGTAGCACGCTGGCCTAATAACTGTGAAATAATCTGGTTCATTGTATGTGAAATATCTTGTGTAAATAATCAATCTTACAGCTTAATAACAGCCGTTGAATGAAAGTACAAAGATACAAATTTGTTAGTTAACGTGAGTTCAATATAGGTTTTCAGAAAGATACAGAATGATTACAAAACAGTTTTTAAGTCTCTTTGCAGGTTTTTTATAACAAAATCGAAAAAAAACACTTATTCAAACAAACCCTTGCGTTGTTTTTTTGTTTACTATACCGTATTTAAATAATTATTCAATAACTTTGCAATCATAAAAAATCAGAGGTATGGGTTTACAAATTGGAGATAAAGCACCCGCTATACTGGGTAAAAACCAACATGGCAACGAAATTAAACTGGCCGATTATGCCGGAAAAAAAATAGTTCTTTATTTTTATCCAAAAGACAGTACTCCGGGCTGCACTGCCCAGGCATGCAGTTTACGCGACAGTTATCCGGAACTTCAAAAGGCCGGATATGAAGTAATCGGGGTAAGTGCTGATAGTGAAAAATCGCATCTGAAATTCATCGAAAAGCAACAGCTACCCTTTGATTTAATAGCCGATACCGACACAAGCCTTTCGGCAATATTTGGCACCTGGGGCGAAAAATCGATGTACGGTCGTAGCTATATGGGGATGTTCCGGACCACCTTTATTATCAACGAAGCGGGTATTATTGAACGCATAATTACACCGAAAGAAGTAAACACTAAAACTCACGCGCAACAAATTATTTAAAATATATTACAGAGAAGATGAGAAACAATTTTAATCCATGGCATCAGGTTGTACCTTCGACCGATAAGCCCGATATTGTAAAGGGAATTATTGAAATACCAAAAGGTAACAGAGCCAAGTATGAGTTAGATAAAGAGAGTGGATTGCTGAAACTTGATCGTGTATTGTATTCATCCATGTACTATCCGCACAACTATGGTTTTATTCCTCAGAGTTATTGCGACGACCACGACCCGCTGGATATTCTGATTTTATCGCAAATTGAAGTGGTACCCTTGTGTATTGTTGAAGCCAAAGTAATTGGTGTAATGCGTATGCTCGACAATGGTGAAGCTGATGACAAAATTATTGCTGTGGCTGTAGGCGACCCTAGTGTAAACCACTACAACGATATTTCGGAACTACCACAGTACCTTATTCAGGAAACAATGAGCTTTTTCGAGGATTATACCAAACTTGAAAAGAAAACGGTAGTGGTAGAAAAATTCTTTGACAAAGCCACTGCTCTGGAAATTTTGGAAGATAGTTACAAAATGTACAAAAAACACTACGGTGAACTTCACAAGTGGTTTTTCGGATAATCAATAGTAGCACCAAAAAACGGATAATGTTGAAACACATAGCCCTGTTGCTGAACAACCAGATAAATAAAAAAGAAATTATACAATCGGTATTCGGCAACCATTTTTTACAGGATTTTATAGATATACGCACCCTACAAGGTGCGTTATTTTCATCTGTCACCATCGATAAACTGATAGAAGAAGAGTTTTTGCACGACAGGATAATTGTAAACAGCAACGAAAACACCAGCTTATCATCCATGTCGAGCGGACAACAGAAAAAAGCCCTGCTCAATTATCAGATTAATCAGCATCCCGATTTTATATTGCTCGACGATGTTTACAGCAATGTTGACACAGCTACACAGGAGCAAATAAAGACTCAGCTGTTGGAACTGAGCAATACCATCCGCTTTATTCAGATTGTATTCCGCAAAGCCGATATACTGCCCTTTATACAGGATGTATGGAAAGTAAAACCCGATAATACGGTAGAGGTCTGCACAGCGGACGCATTGTTATTAAACAAAACCGACAATCATTTCAGTACGGCTAAAATACCTACCGAAACGATAAGCCACAACCATCTGCCCGATACGCTTGTGCACCTGCGCAATATCTATGTAGCTTATGGCGACAAAGAGGTACTTCACAACCTGAACTGGGAAATCCGTAAAGGCGAATTCTGGCAGCTGGTTGGCCCCAATGGTTCCGGAAAAAGCACACTGGTAAGTATGATTTGTGGCGACAACCCCAAAGCATACGGACAGGACATGACCCTTTTTGGCCGCAAAAAGGGCAGTGGCGAAACTATTTGGGATATTAAAGAAAAAATAGGGTATTTTACTCCCGCTATGACTTTGCGTTTTAC